>JAMOPZ010000468.1 GCA_027064245.1 Campylobacterales bacterium | reverse complement strand
AATAGACAAATATTTTTGTATCATATCATTTGATGATGTTTTTATAATATATCTTAAAAAACCAGCATCTTTATCATACCCTTTTAGACAATGAGATGCTGTAAGTACAACTCGTAAACTACTATGGGTTCCATCATCTACTAAACTTGAAGAACATTTTTTATATTTTGTTCTATATCTTTTTTTTGTTACAAAAGTAAGCTTTGTTGGGATAATAACTCTTCCTACAGCTTGAGTCCAAGGTATTTGTAATGATGATACTAGTTTTCTTGAATCATTTTTAAGCTTTTTTTTATGAACTAATACTCTTTTAAGTTTTTTTATATCTCTTTTTACTTTTTTATCACCTAATTTTAAAGCTTTTTGATATAACAATAAAGCTTTTTTATACTTTTTTACTCTTATATATAATTTTGCTTGTTTTTTATAAACTGATGCTATTTTTAATTTTACACTTAAGCTATTTTTATACAAAGCTTTTTTGTACCAATAAAGTGATTTTTCAAAATTATTTACTTTTTTAAAATTATTTCCTAATTTTATATAACAACTTATAAGTTTCAATCTTACAGATTCATTATTTTTATCAATTTTTAATACTTTTTCATATAATTTTATCGCTTTTATATAATTGTACCTTGCAAATGCTATATCTGCATTATCAATAGTTTCAAGAGTATTACTATAAAGATTTGCTACTAGATATAAAATAAAAAAGTTCTTCCACATTCCCTTGCTTCCCTGATAATTTACTTATTGATGAATATTGTAGTGTCCATTTTAACTCTTTTGTTTGTCTTAAAAATAGATCTCTTTGTTTTTTTATTACAACTGCATCTTTTACTACACCTTTACTATCACGCTTTATATTTTTACCTACTTCAAATTGAGGCTTATAAAGTATAATTATTTTTTGTGCTGCTAATCTATCTATATCATTAAGAATTGTTAAAATAGATATAAAAGATACATCACAAGTAATAAGATCATAACTTTTTGATGGATAAAATTTTCTTATATCTGTATTTTCTTTTACTATTATTCTTTTATCATCTCTTAGTATCTTATGAAGTTGATTTGATCCTACATCTACACAAGTGATACTTTTAATATTATTTTGAAGTAATATTTGTGTAAATCCACCTGTTGATGAACCTATATCTAATGCATCACTATTTTTTATATCTATATTATATTCTTCTAAAAAATATTTTAATTTATAAGCAGCTCTACTTACAAAAAATTGATCTTCTTGTATATTTACTCTATCTTCTTCACCTACTATATATGATGATTTTAATATTAAAACACCATTTACTAAAACTTTTTTTGCTTTTATAAGCTCTGCAGCTTTGTTTCTACTTTGAATACCACAATTATTTTTAAGATACAGATCTAATCTCAAAGATATTATAACTCACTTTTTGATATAGGCTTACTAAAATAATATCCTTGCATATAATCTATATTAAGATCCCTTGTTGTTTCATAAATATTTTGACTACATACATATTCTGCTACAGTTTTAACACCTAATTTTTGACAAAATATTGAAATTGTCTCTACAATTAATGCTTGTTTTGGTAAAGTATCAATATCTTTTATTAAGCTTCCATCTATTTTTACAAAATCAATATTTAATGCCTCTAACATATTAAAATTAGAATATCCTGCACCAAAATCATCTACACCTATATTACATCCATATTGTTTAATATTAGTAATAAAATCTTTTACAAGTTCAAAGTCTTCTATCTCTTCACTTTCCAATATCTCAAAATCTATTAATTTTGCTTCTTCAAGATTATTGCTTAATACTTCTGTAATAAAATTTCTTGTATCTTTATTTATTATATCTTCAAAAGAAACATTTACAGCAACTCGTATTTTTTTATCTTTTATTACATCTACTACACTTTGAAGCATCACTTTTATAATCACTGGATACAATTTTGCTTTTTTTGCAATAGGTAAAAATTTATATGGAGGTATTTCTGTACCATCATCCTCAATATATCTTACTAATGCTTCATATTTATAAATTTGTTGAGTTGTAGCATCTACTATTGGTTGAAAATATGGTTGAAAATTTCCACTTTCTAAACCATTTTTTAATTTTTTAATCCATTTTATATTTTCTTTATAATCATTCTTTTCTAGTACATTTGTTTCATCATATGTTAATATCTGAATAAATTGTTTTTTTGCTTTTTGTACAATTCGTTGAACATAATCATACCCTCTTCCATCATCACAACTAGCAATTCCTATAGTAAATGATATATTTATACTATCTTCAGGAAGTACAATCTCAAAATGATCCATATATGTAGTAAATTTTTTAGATAAATTTTCTAAATCAGTAGTTAATACAGAATCATTACAAGCTAACACTATAAATTTATCAGCACCAACTCTATAAATATTATATTCTGGTTTTTTAAATACTTTTTGTAATTCTTGTGTAAATTGTATCAAAATAGTATCACCATTTTCTTCCCCATACAAATCATTTAACACTGAAAAATTATCTATATCTAACAATGCTAATGTTGTCATACCTTGTTTCTTTTTCATATCTCTTAAAAGAGCATTTCTATTTTTTAAATGTGTTAAATTATCAGAATACAGATCTCTTAATTCATGGTAAAGAAGTGATTTTGACATTACATCTAAAAGTTTTTTTATATTTACAGGTTTTAATACATATTTATCAATACCTAAATCTATCGCTTCAAGTAAATATTCAGAATTTGAAAATGCAGTAGCTACAATAATAGGAATATCTACATTTATAGCTTTAATCTCTTTTGCCATCTCAAGACCTGTCATATTTGGCATATTAACATCTGTAATAATCAGATCTATCTCATTTTGATA
This sequence comes from Campylobacterales bacterium, assembly GCA_027064245.1. Classification (GTDB taxonomy): domain Bacteria; phylum Campylobacterota; class Campylobacteria; order Campylobacterales; family Arcobacteraceae; genus JAIOSF01. Next base: position 2,615 of record JAMOPZ010000468.1, on the reverse strand, counting down.
TTTCTTAAAAGTTTCTAAACCTTCCAATCCATCTTCACAAATAAATTGTTTTTTTGTAAAGGAGATAAGAATACCACCTGTTACTTCTCGTAAATTTGCTTCATCTTCACAATATAAGACCGTAATCTCTTTTAATTTTAATACATCTTCATTCATAATGTTTTTCTCTTTAAAGCTTTTTCATGTATAATAGCATATATAAGATAATTAACAACTGAAAGGAAACTATATTTATGAATACCATTTTACTTATAAGTACAGGAGGAACATTTAACAAAATATACAATCCCCTAACAGGAAACCTAGATATTGATAAAAATTCAAATTCTATAAAAACTATTTTAAAAAATACAAAAATACAAAATTATCACCTAAAAACAATAATCAATAAAGATAGTTTAGATATTACAAAAAAAGATCGCAAAAAACTTTTAAAAATAATAAAAAAATCAAAATACAATAAGATTATTGTTATTCATGGCACAGATACCATGGATAAAACGGCATATTTTTTAGATAAATATATAAAAGATAAAACTATTATATTAACAGGATCTATGATACCTTTTAGTATCAATCCTATAGAAGCCACAGCAAATTTATCATTTGCTTGTGGTTTTATGCAACAAAACAATAAAAAAGATATTTATATATCTATGCATGGATATATTAAAAATTTTAAAAAACTTATAAAAAATAAGCAAAAAGGGATTTTTGAATTATCTCAATAAATTTTATTTTATTGTTCTGTAATCTTTTTAATTAGTTTTCTAGCACTATTTAAAGCTTTTTTTGAACTTTTTTTATCAAATGTTAAAGCTACTGCCATTCGTCTTCCTTTATGAGTTTGAGGTTTACCAAAGATCCTTACAAATGAATTTTTAGTAAAAATAGAATCATCTACATTAAGTATTGGAGTAAAAGTATCTGTTGTTGATTTATATGCTGCACTAGCCCCTGCCCCATAAGTGATAAAATCAAGAGGAAGACCCAAAACTGCTCTTAAATGTAGTGCAAATTCACTTTGAGATTGAGTAATAAGTGTAACCATACCAGTATCATGAGGTCTAGGAGATACTTCAGAAAAATATACATCATCACCTTTTACAAAAAGCTCAACACCAAATATACCTCGCCCACCTAATCCATCTGTAATTTTTTGTGCAATATCTATAGATCGTTGTTTTGCTTTTTTACTCATTTTCATAGGTTGCCAAGAGAATATATAATCACCATCTTTTTGGATATGTCCTATTGGTTCACAAAAAGTAGTTCCTGTTTCATTTCTTGCAGTTAATAATGTAATTTCATAATCAAAGTTAATAAACTCTTCTACTATAAGTTCACTTGCATCACCTCTTGCTTCTTTTGCTATCTCCCAAGATTTTTTTAGATCTTTTTTAGATTTTGCTATACTTTGTCCATGTCCACTACTACTCATAACAGGTTTAATCACACATGGAAAACCTATATTTTTAGCAGCTTTTTGTAACTCTTCATAAGTAGTAACAAACTCATATCCACTAGCACTAAGTCCTAGCTCTTCACAAGCAAAAACTCTAATATTTTTTCTATTCATAGTTTTATTAACTGCATCTGCATTTGGTATAATATGAAATCCCTCTTCTTGAGCTTTAAACAAAGCAGATATAGATATAGCTTCAACTTCAGGAAGTACAAAATCTGGTTTTTCAGTACGAATAACATCTAAAATTTCATCTTCATTTTTCATATCTATTACATATGCTTTATTTGCTACAAGATGAGCTGGTGCATTTGCATAAGAATCAACAGCTACTGTTTGCACACCTAATCGCTGTGCTTCAATAACTACCTCCTTACCTAACTCTCCACTACCTAGTAGCATTATTTTTATACTATTACTTTTCAATGGTGCTGTAAATTTCAATTTTTATCCTTAAATTTTTTACTAATTTTATTATAAATCCAGTTAATTTTGGTTTAATAATATTTTTTGTAGATCAGCTTAAGACTGATCTACTTGTACATTATTATCAATTAAAAGATTTGCAACCTCTTCTGCTCCACCAGTATCACAACTAAATGTTGTAAATGATGTTCCACTATCATCCGCCTCAGTAGTTCCTGTTTCTACAAAACTATCTGCTAATGATACAGTATCTTCCTCTCCACCTAATATTGTAAGTGTAGTATCAGAACCTGTCATATCCATCACATCACCTATATCAATTGAAGTATCTCCAGTATCACTGATATCAATACTATTAATATCAGATAATGGTGTATCATCACCAGCATTATCTAGATTTAAATCAATATTATCAAAATCAAATGAAAAACTATCTGTATCACTAGCATCTGATATATCACTACTATCATCTACACTACTATCTTCTACTGCTGATGATGTAGTATCTGCATCTGCTGTACTTTCATCTATATCACTATTATCATCCACAGTTCCTACATCAACCTCTTCTGACATATCAGAAGAACTATCTTGATCTACTTCATTTGTACTATCACTAGTATCATCTTCACTATTATCAAACAATGAACTATCAACTTCAATCAATGTTCCACCTATACCATTTTCTGTATCTGTATCTTCAGTATCAGATGTATCAGATGTA
>JAMOPZ010000467.1 GCA_027064245.1 Campylobacterales bacterium | reverse complement strand
AGTAATTGGAACAGATGCATTTCAAGAGATAGATGCAGTTGGTATTAGTAGATCTTGTACAAAACACAATTTTTTAGTAAATGATGTAGCTGATTTAACTCGTGTATTAAAAATAGCATTTCATATAGCTCGTACTGGAAGACCAGGTCCTGTACATATTGATTTACCAAAAGATGTTAGTGCTGCTTTAGCAGAGTTTAATTATGACCAAGAGTTTGATCTTCCAACTTACAAACCAACTATAAAAGGTAATATTAGACAAATTAAAAATGCCATAAAAGCTATTAGTGAAGCAAAAAAACCATTAGCATATATAGGTGGTGGGGCAGTACTATCTAATTGTTATGAAGATATTAGAGAATTTATAAAATATACAAATATCCCTGCTGTTGAGACTCTTATGGCAAGAGGAGTTTTACGATATGATGATAAACATCTTTTTGGTATGCTAGGTATGCATGGAGAATATGCTGCAAATATGGCTATGAGTCAAACAGATATGGTTATATGTTTTGGAGCAAGATTTGATGATAGAGTAACAGGAAGACTTGATCAATTTGCAAAAAATGCAAAAATTATACATATAGATATAGATCCAGCAAGTATTGCAAAAATTGTAAAGCCTGACTTTCCAATTGTTGGGGATTTGGCAGTTGTAATGAAACAGATATTAGAACATCTAAAAGATTTTGAATTTAATAACTATGATTCTTGGAATGAACTTTTACAAAGATACCAAAATGAGCATCCATTATCTTTTAATGAAGATAGCAATAGATTAAAACCACAATGGGCTATAAAAAGAGTAGGGGAGCTTTTAGGTGAAGATGCTCTAATATCTACAGATGTTGGACAACATCAGATGTGGACTGCACAGTTTTATCCATTTGCATATCCTAGACAGTTTATGACAAGTGGTGGTTTAGGAACTATGGGTGTTGGACTTCCATATGCTATGGGTGTAAAAAGAGCAAATCCAGATAAAATATCTGTTAATTTTAGTGGTGATGGAAGTATTATGATGAATATCCAAGAGATTATAACTTGTACTCAATATAATCTTCCACATATTAATATAGTTTTAAATAATAATTATTTAGGTATGGTAAGACAATGGCAAACACTATTTTATGAAGATAGATTAGCTGAAACTGTACTTGAGACTCAAGCAGATTTTAAAATGTTGGTTGAATCTATGGGTGGAGTTGGCTTTAGAGTTACAACAAAAGAGGAGTTTGATAAAGCTTTAAAAGAAGCAGTGGAGTTAAATAAACCTACAATTATAGAGGTTATTATAGATAGAAGAGAGCAAGTACTTCCTATGGTACCAAATGGTCATGCACTAGATGAGATGATTTTACTAGGAGATAAATAATGGGAAATTTTAAAGATTTTTATAGCAGTGTAGAAAAAAGAGAAGTTATCTCTATAATAGTTGTAAATAAAGATTCAGTTTTAAGTAGAATTGTAGATCTTTTTTCTGCAAGAGGATACAATATAGACTCTCTTACAGTAGCTCCTATTCCTAATAGTGAGTATAGTAGAATTACTATTATTACTTTTGGAAAAGCTAGAACTATAGATCAAATTGTAAAACAACTAAACAAGCTAGTGCCTGTTAAAACAGTAACAGAACATAGAGATGTGATAGAAAAAGATACCGTACTCATAAAGATACCTTTAGATCAAAGTTTAAGTGATGTTGATGTATTAGCACGAGCATATAACGGTGCAATACAAAATGTAACAGATGAAGCAATAGTAATAAGTGCTACAGATGAACCAAATAGAATAGCAAACTTTATAAAAGTTATTGAAAAATACAAACCATTAGAGATAGTACGAAGTGGTGTTGTTGCTATGGAGCGATAAAAAAAAGGTAAAAAAATGAGTGATAAAAATATAATTATATTTGATACAACTTTGCGTGATGGAGAGCAATCTCCAGGGGCTTCTATGAATACAAATGAGAAGATTCAAATAGCCCAACAATTAGAAAAATTAAGAGTAAATGTAATAGAAGCTGGTTTTGCAGCTGCATCTCCAGGGGATTTTGATGCTATATCTCAAATAGCACAAGCTGTAAATAGTAGTACTATATGTTCATTAGCAAGAGCTGTTGATAATGATATAAAATCAGCAGGTGAAGCAATAGCTAAAGCAAATTTAAAAAGAATACACACATTTATAGCAACAAGTCCTATACATATGGAATATAAACTTAAAATGACTCCAGATGAAGTTATAAAAAGAGCCGTAAGAGCTGTAGAATATGCAAAAACATTTGTAGATGATGTTGAGTTTAGTTTAGAAGATGCTGGACGAAGTGAAATAAGCTTTATGAAAGAGATAACAGATGCAGTTATAAATGCAGGTGCAAAAACTATAAATCTACCAGATACAGTAGGGTATAGACTACCAAATGAGATAAGTTCTATGGTAGAACAGATGTATAAATTTATAAACAATAGAGCAATTATCTCTTTACATAATCATAATGATTTAGGCTTAGCAGTTGCAAATAGTATGGCAGGAATCGTAGCAGGTGCAAGGCAAGTTGAGTGTACTATAAATGGTTTAGGTGAGAGAGCTGGAAATGCTGCTTTAGAAGAGATAGTTATGATCTTAAAAACTAGAAAAGATCTTTTTGATGGTTTTGATACATCTATAGATACAAAAGAGATATATACAGCTTCTAAAATGGTATCTACTATAACTGGTATTGAGCCTCAACCAAACAAAGCAATAGTAGGAAAAAATGCTTTTGCACACGAAAGTGGTATACATCAAGATGGTGTATTAAAATGTCAAGAGACATATGAAATAATAAAACCTGAAGATATAGGGATACAAAATAATGATTCTATAGTTTTAGGTAAACACTCAGGTCGTGCTGCATTTAAAGACAAATTAGCACAAATAGGATTTAGTGATATCTCTGTTGATCAATTAAATGCCTCTTTTGAAAGATTTAAAATTCTTTGTGATAAGAAAAAAGATATTACAAACGATGATATCCGTATGATTATAACTGATGAAAAGATAAATGATAATAAAACTTATGAGATATTAAGTGTGCAGATATCAGATTGTAGTGGTGGAGTTCCAAGTGCAGTTGTAACTATAAAACATAAAGATCAAGAGTTTACTGATGCATCTATTGGTGATGGTGCTATGGATGCTATATTTAAAACTATAGATAGAATTACAGGTTATAATGGTACTTTAAATGACTATAATGTAAAAGCAGTAAGTGAAGGTAAAGATGCATTAGCAAAAGTAACTTGTAAAGTAACTTTTAATGATGATAATCCACCTATGATAGGTCATGGATTAAGCTTAGATACCATGATAGCAAGTGCAAGAGCTTATATAGGGGCGTTAAATAGTTATCTTCTTATGAAAGATCTATTAAATAAAAATAATTCACATCAGATATAGGTAAATTTATTTCGTATGGAACAATCTATATTAAAATTTGCCTATTTTTTACAATCTTCTAGAAAATATTATACAATAAAGCATTTTGTATATCAATTTTTAGAAGATAGGCACTCAAAGAAAAAAAGATATTTTGATTTTTTTATGATTTTTTTAGTACTTAGTACTGTAGGAATTATGATATATGAGGTTAATCATCCTTTACATGACTGGATGATAGACTTTGAGGATATTGCTATTGTTTTTTTTATCCTTGAATGGTTAGGAAGACTTTGGACAGTTTCTCATATAAGAAAACAAATTATTGAAGATTATGAAAAATCTCAACTAATAAATCAACCATTTAATTTAAAAGAATCATTAAAAATAGCATTTAAAAGAAAATTAGCATTTATTTTTTCACCTATGTCATTAGTAGATCTACTTGCAATTTTACCATATTATAGACCTTTAAGAATTTTAAGAATCTTAATGCTTTTTAGACTATTTAAATTACTTAGATATGCAAATAGTGTAAAACAATTTGGTGATGTATTTATAGAGAAAAAATTTGAATTTTTTACACTATCTATTATGTTTCTTATGGCAGTTAGCTTTGGATCTACTGTTATATTTATATATGAAGGTGCAGGGGTAAATGAAAATATTCATAACTTTTTTGATGCTATTTATTGGTCTGTTATTACTATAGCAACTGTTGGATTTGGAGATATAAGTCCTGTTACTATTGAAGGAAAAGTTGCAACCCTTTTTCTTGTAATAGGAGGACTTTCAGTAATAGCATTTTTTACATCTATTGTAACATCAGCTTTAAATGAAAAATTACCTGAATTAAAAGAAGATAAAGTAAAAGGTGAAGCAAATGCTTTAAAAGATTTTGTACTTATTTGTGGTTATGGACAAATGGGTAAAAGACTTGCAATTGAACTACAAAAAGTAAAACAAAATTTTATTGTAATTGATAATGATGATATTCAATTAGAACATACTCAAGCTGATCATATATTAGCAATAAAAGGTGATGCTACAGATGTAAATTTTTTAAAAAATTTAGGAGTGGTAAAAGGTGCATCTACTGTTGTTGCACTTGCTAATAATGATGCTATTAATTTGGCTATTATTTTAACAGTTAGATCTTTGAATGAACATATAAAAATAATAGCAAAAGTTAATAATAGTGAGATAAAAGATAAATTTTTTCTAGCAGGAGCTTCTGAAGTGATCTCTGCAAATGATATGGCAGCATTAGTAGCAACTGAGTATATAGGACAGCCGATAGCTTTTGAAGCTATTGATGATATTTTATTAAGTTCAGAACAAGCAATTATGGAAGAGATAGAGATAGTTAATACTTCAAAATATATAAATAGATCAATAAGCGAGATTAATTTTGCTGCACATAATCTTATTTTATTAGGTGTTTTAGAAACTTCTAAAAAACATAAATTTTATTTTAATCCGCCTCAAGATTATCTATTACAAGAAACTGATATGCTAATTGTAATAGGCTATAAAGTAGCTATTAATAAATTTAGAGTAGAGATTTTATCATAAGGATAAGAAGATGACACAAAATAGAATAGTGATTTATGGTTTTAATCATTTTGCAAAACAAATAGCAAAAACTCTAAGAGAAAAACTTTATAGAATTATTATTATTGAAGAGGATGACAACTTAATAAATGAAGCTAGAAAACTAGGTTTTAGTACAAAAAAATTATCTTTAATGAATGATGCTCAAATAATGGAATCAGGTATTTATAATCCTAGAGTAAAAGCTTTTTTTTGTTTGGATACAGATTATAGTAAAAATCTTTTTATTATTTTAAGTGTTAGAAGCTTAAATAAAGAGATAAAAATAATAGCAGTATCAAATAATAATGGTAATGATAAAGCTATATTTTTAGCAGGGGCTAATAAAATTATAAATCCTTCAGAAATAGGGGCTTTACGAATTGTAAAACTTTTGTGTAAACCACTTTTATTAAATGTACTAGATGAAATTCTTTTTCATGATTCAGATATAGATATAGAGGAGATCACAATAAAAGAAAATACTATTCTTGATG
>JAMOPZ010000466.1 GCA_027064245.1 Campylobacterales bacterium | reverse complement strand
ATCAAGATCAAATCTATCTTGAGCATTATTATAAAATGGTTCGTTTATTTGCTCTTTTTTTAACTTAATTTGTTTTCCAAAAACCAATCCACCTTTAGTATTTATACTACTTGCTAATGCATTTATAATAATCATTGCTCGTCTTAGTTGAAAGTCATTATCACTCCATACACTTCTTCTACCTAGATAATATAACGGTCGTTTTGAACGAAAAAATTGCTTTGCTACTTGCTCTATCTTTTGTGCAGGTATATTTGTTTTAGTTGATGCCCATGTTGAGGTATAATTACCACTTAGAATAGATTTTTTTAATTTTTTAAAATCTTTAAAATATTGTTTTACATATTTTTTATTATATAATTTATCTTTTAAGGCTATATATATAATACTTAAACAAAATGCAAGATCAGTCCCTGGATTTATAGGCAAAAATATATCTGCTTTTTGTGCAGTAATGGTCAATCTAGGATCTAATACAACAATTTTTTGTTTTGAATGAAGCATATCTATACTATCTGGAGTTATAAGAGATTCATATCTATTTGCACCACTTATAATAACAAAATCACTATTTTTTATATCTGGCTGAGTAATGTCACCTAAAGTTAAAACCTCTGCACCTAGCTTTGTATTTAAACATATACTTCCCTCATCTAAAAAGATATTACTACCTAATTTTCCTTTAAAAAATTTTATATATTCATCTTTATTAAAACCTTCACCATTACAATATGCTATTGTAGAACGATTATCTTTTTGTTCATCTAAAATTTTTACAAGTTTATCTTTGATATATTCATTTGCTTCATCCCATGTAACTCTTTTATATCGTCCATCTCCCCTATTTCCTATACGAATAAGTGGATATTTTAATCTATCTTTATCATACAATGCATCAATTCCTGCATTTCCTTTAGGACATAACATATTTCTATTTTTTGGAAAATATTGATTTGGATTTAATTTTATTACTTTACCATCTTCTATTTGTGCAAATCCTGCACATTTATTTCTACACATATTACATAGATATGGTATATTTTGTAAATTTGATTCTTTAGTTTTTGGCATTATTTTTAACTTAGGAACATTTGCCAATGAAGCAGTAGCATAAACACAAAGTGCTACACTACCTTGCAAAAATTTTCTTCTTGAAATTTCTATTTTTTGCATAAAATCTATTTTATACCTTAGTTTTTTTTATATCCATAAGATAGTCTTGGATTCCCTCTTCTAAACTATAATTTGGTTGATAACCTAAATATTGCTTTGTTGTTTTTATATTTGCTTGAGTAAAAAACTGATAACTTCCTATAAAAGGATTTGGAATATACTCTTTACCATTGTTTATTTCAAGTTTATTTTGTAAAATATTTACTATATCCTCAAAACTTCTAGCAACTCCAGTACCTACATTATAAACCCCACTTTGTTTAGGGTTACAAGCTAATATATTTGCTTGAATAATATCTTCAATATATATAAAATCTCTTAAAATCTTATCACTACCTTCAAATAATTTTGGAGTTTCACCTCTTAAAATTTGATGACCAAACTGAATAACCATAGATGAAGTTTTATTTTTATAAAATTCTCTTGGACCAAAAACATTAAAATATTTTAAACCAACAATAGAGATATCAAGATCTTTTTTTAGGTATGAATATGTAATATTATCCATCATCACTTTAGAGAATCCATATACATTATTTGGTTGTTCGTACCCTACTTCAAAACGATCACTATCTCCATATGTTGCAGCACTACTTGCATATACCATATTTGCATTATGTTTTATAGCAATTTTAAGTAGATCTTCATAGGCATTTACATTTGTTTTTATCATAAGATCTTGTTCACTTGCAGTTGTATCACTAATAGCAGCTTCATGAAAAATATAATCAAAATTATAATTTTGTTCTAAACTCTTCAGAGCTTCTTTATCAGTAATATTCCCACTTATTACAATACCGTTAAAGCCTAGTAAATTTTTATAATGCCCAAATGATTTTAAGTTACCATTACTTAATATTTCTCCACTTCTAAAACTATCAAATACCACTATTTTAGATTTTGGATAATTTTCTTGAAAATAAAAAGCTAAATTACTACCAATAAATCCAGCACCACCTGTAATAAGGATAGTACTATTATTAAAATCTATATCACCATATCTCATAATTTAGAATATCTTTCTTGTAACTTTGCATATATTATTTCAAAAGTACTATTTTCTAAAGATTCTAAAATCTCTACCATTACTACATTATCCTCTTTGCCATCCCAGATTTTTGTATATGTCCCCTCTTTGTATCCATTATCTTGTCTAAATTTATTTAAACTATTTTTTCCAAGATATAGTTTTTGAAGCCAACTAAAACTAAGCCCAGATATTTTACAACACTTAAAAAACTGATCTATAAATCTTTCTACACCACTAAATGGAGGCATATTCCCTGTTTGAATTGCAAATGCTATATATGATAATTTTTCTATCTCATTTACTATTAGTTTTACATCTGTATTATCCATTGATACAGCTTCATATATGCAATGTGTATTTACTAAAGATACAGCTTTTGGTATATTTGTTTCTTGCAAAATATAACTCATCAAAAAATGCCAAATATCTACAAGCTCTACATGAATATTATTAAAATCTGGTTTTGACGATATGTTTTTCCAATGTTTCCAAGGAGTAGAGTCTATTAACTCTGAAGCTTCCATATGAATACATCTTAACCAATTTATCTCTTTATCAAATTTATTAATACCAAGCTCCCAATTTAAACCATTTGTTTCATCATTTAATTTTTTTTGCAATACAAACATCTCTTCAAGTTTTGCAGGAAAACTAGATGACTCCTCTAAAAGTTGAGCTAATGGTAAACACTCTTCTACTAAAGTATCAAGTGGATCTACAGCAGGAATATTTTGTTCACCTTGAAGAAGATGAACAATCAAAGCTACAGTATATGGAATAGTATCTTTTTGCTCCCATGCAAGTATATCCTTAGGAGTTACTCCAATATAATGTGCAAAACTTTCAATAGTTTCAAAACCTAATTTTTTTATAGTAGTTTTTAACTCTTCATATAACAAAATATTCTCCTAGAAAATTATAATATATTAGATGCTATTATATCACCCATTTGTTGTGTATTTACAAGTTCTTTACAATCATAAGCTGCTAGATCTCCTGTACGATATCCATCACTCATTGCTTTTTTTATAGCATCATCTATAGCATTTGCAGCTTCTATCTCATCAAGTGAGTATCTAAGCATCATACTAGCACTACTAATTGTAGCTATTGGATTAGCTTTATTTTGACCTGCTATATCTGGAGCACTCCCATGAATTGGTTCATACACAGCTACACTTTCACCTGTAGAGGCACTTGGAAGTAATCCTATAGAACCACTTAACATACTAGCTTCATCACTTAAAATATCTCCAAAAATATTTCCTGTAAGTATCACATCAAATTGTCGTGGATTTGCTATTAGTTGCATAGCACAATTATCAACATACATATGTGATAATTCAACTTCTGGATACTCTTTTGAGATCTTTTCTACAGTTTCTCTCCAAAGAGCAGATACATCTAAAACATTTGCTTTATCAATACTACAAACTCTTTTATCTCTTTTCATTGCAAGTTTAAAAGCTACATGAGCTATTCGTTCAATCTCTTGGATACTATAAACCATAGTATTCCAGCCATGAGTTTCATCTTTACCTGATGGTTTTCCAAAATATATACCACCTATTAATTCACGAACAACCATTATATCAACACCTTTGATAACTTCTGGTTTTAAACTACTTGCATCAGTTAACTCATCATAAACAACTGCTGGTCTTAAGTTTGCAAAAACACCCATCTCTTTCCTAAATCTTAAAAGCCCAGATTCTGGTCTTAATTCTCTTGAAAGATTGTCCCATTTTGGACCACCAATAGCACCAAACAGACAAGCATCAGAAGCTTTTACACCATCTATTGTCTCTTGAGGAAGTGGATTTCCAGTTGCATCTATAGCACAACCACCCATTAAATATTCTTTATAATTAAAAATTATATCAAATTTTTTACCAACAGCATCAAGCACTTTTACAGCTTCATTAACAATCTCAGTACCAATCCCATCACCTTTAATTAGTGAAATATTATATGTTTTAGCCATTGTGTGCTTCCTTTTTTGCAAAATTCATTAAACCACCATCTGCAAGTAGCTCTTGCATAAATGGAGGAATTGGAGAAAAAGAATATGTTTTTTCTTTATCTATATTTTCTATAGTACCTTTATCTAAATCTACACTAATTAAATCACCCTCTTTGATTTGTGAAGCTTCTTCTAATTCAAAAATAGGAAGCCCCATATTAAATGCATTTCTATAAAATATTCTAGCAAATGTAGGAGCAATAACAGCAGCAACTCCAGCTGCTTTTAAAGCAATTGGAGCATGTTCTCTACTACTACCACATCCAAAATTTTCGCCAGCTACAATTATATCTCCTGGTTGAACTTTTGAAGCAAATGATCCATCTGCATCCTCCATAACATATTTTGCCAAATGATGAGGATCACTACTATTTAAATATCTTGCAGCTATTATTAAATCTGTATCAATATTGTCACCAAAACACCAAACTTTTCCAGTAATTTTATTCATATTATTATTCCTAAATGATAAGTTTTTTCACATTTTATCTAAGTTTTATTAAAATTTTGATAAAATTAGCTAAAATCTAATAAAAAGGCTTATATTTAATGGCAGCAAAAGATATAAATAAAGCAATAGAATCGATATTTAAAGAATATAAAGAAACTACACTAACTTATGAAAAGTTGATTAAAATTTTTCCAAAAGCACCAACAACTTCTGTTGTAAAAAAAATATTAGCACAAAAACAACTTTTTAATGTAACCCTTATTAGTTCAAGAGAGCAAGCAAAACGGGTAAATAAAATAGAATATCAAAAAAAAGAAGATGCAAGAATAAAACGACAAGAAAATTCAGATAATGAGGAATTTGATCTTCTTAAAAACAAAGAACTTTTAGAATGGAGCAGATCTGACTCACCTGTTAGAATGTATCTTCGTGAAATGGGAAAAGTTCCCCTTTTAACAAAAGAGGAAGAAGTAGAGATATCTCAATCTATGGAAAGAGGTGAAGATACTATTTTAGATGCTATATGTTCTGTACCATATCTTGTTGATTTTATCTTAGAATACAAAGAACCTCTTGTAAATAGAGAAAGAAAAGTTAAAGAGTTATTTAAAAATTTTGATGATGAAGAGGATGAATCATCTAATGATACTGAACTAGATATAGAAGATTTAGATACTCAAGAGAGTAAAAAAGATAGTGAGAAAAATAAAAAAAATAAAAAACTTGATAAAAGAGCACAAAATATCATTGAATCATTTAAAAAACTTGAAAAAGCAAAAAAAGACTGGATAAAATTTATAGCAAAAGAGACACCAAAAAGTGATTCAGAAGCAGATATGCTTTTATTTGATCTTCAAGCTGCTTATAAAAAAAGAATG
>JAMOPZ010000465.1 GCA_027064245.1 Campylobacterales bacterium | reverse complement strand
TTATCGTCATCAAATCTAGGTGCTATATTTGCATTGATAAGGATTGTTTTACCATCTTTAGCTTTTATATATGCTTCTTTATTTTTAATTGGTTTCAAATTTTTTAGATACTCTTCTCTATAACCAACTCTCTCTTTAGTATCTTTCCATAACAATATAATGTTTTTGCCTATCAACTCATCAACTTCATATCCTATCAACTCTTTAACTGAAGGAGAAGCCTTTTGTATTATGCCATCTTTATTAGTTTGAACAAAGATATTTAACATATTGTCTATAATGGATTTCCACTCTTCTTTTGACTTTTCAAGATTTTTTATAGCTTTATACTCACTACTTTTATCATCTAAAGATGCAACAATAAATTTGATTTTATCTTTTTCATCTCTAATAGCTCTAAAAAATATTTCTAGATATATGTCCTTTTGACTAAAGAGAGAAAAATATATATCTTTATAATATGCTTGACCACTACTTAAACTCTGTTTTATAACTTTTATAAGTTTTTTATCTTTTAAACTAAACATTAAATCAAAACCAATAAACTTATCTCTTGATACTCCAAAAATAGATAAAGCTGATTGATTTGCCTCTATTATGATTCCTTTTGTATTAAAATATATAATTCCACTTGGAGAGTTTTCAAAAATAACTTTATATTTTTGTTTATTTTGAATTAATTTATCGTGCAGTTCATTTTTAAGAGTTATATCCCTTGCAATACCTTCAATACCGACTATATTACCACTATTATCTTTAATAAAATGAGAATTAGCGGACATAAGAACATGTTTTCCATCTTTATGCCTCATAAAACTTTCAAAAGAAAAACTTGTACTTGCTTTATCTCTATTTTTTAAATTTTCATCTCTCTCATTAAAATTAATATATAATGACTTTATATCTAAACCTATAACTTCATTTTCATCGTAGCCTAATACTCTTTTTATAGAAGGAGAGACTTCTAAAATTTTACCATCATTATCCACTTTATAATAGACATCATCTAAAATAGAGAGATTAAACAATTTATTTTTTTTCATAATCCACCACATATAAATCTTTACTCAATAACCTTAGATTATTATACAATATAATAAAATAAAATAAAATTATAGACTATTATTATACATTAGATTTTTAAACGAAAAAATAAATATTGTTCCTGCATTTGGTGTTGATTTTACATTGATAAAAATATTATTCTTAACTATACTTTTCCTTTTATATTAAATATATTTAATAATAAAACCATTTTTACCTTCTTGTTTAACTTCATACATAATTTCATCTGCATCATGAAGTAATGGCTCTATTAAAGTATCTTTATTTGGAACAATACTAATAACCCCTATGCTAACTCCAAAATTTTCTTTTATCTTAGAAGGCAAAAAGATTGAGTCTATTTTATCTAAAAGTTTAGTACATATTTTTTCTAAACTCTCTTTATTTTTCATTCCAAGAGTAACAATAACAAACTCATCTCCTCCTAATCTACCATATAAATCATCTTTTCTAAGTAGAGATTTTAATATACTTGCAACATCTTGTAAAACTCTATCGCCAGTTTTATGTCCCAATATATCATTTATTGTTTTGAAACCGTCTAAGTCAAAAAACATAACACCTAAACGAAGATGATTTCTTTGAGCAATAGTTAACATTTTATTAAATTCTTCCATAATACTTAATCTATTTGGAATATTTGTTAAAACATCATTGTATGCTATGTTTTTTATTTTTTTTAAAAGTAATTTATTCTCTTTATCTTTTTTCTTGAGTTTTATTGTAGTAAATTTTGCATAAATCAAAAAAATAAATATCAGTATAAATACTATTGCTATGAGATAAAAAGACTCATGATGCCTTTTTGCAAGTTTTTTAATAATATTAAAACTTTGATTCTCATATGGTCCTTTTTCTAGCCTTTCCATAAGTTCTCTAATACTTTGATAACTATAAGGAGTAGTCCAATAACTGTGAATACCCTGATAGTTTTTATTATCATCATTGCTTATCAAAGAATGCATCAATAATTCATGAGCTACTTCTCTAGATATTTTATCACTTAAACTTTTTGTTTTTGCTAGTGCCCATGCAGGATATAACTGTGTACTAACTATGTATGGAAACAATTTATATTTTTGTCTATTTATTATCAATATATCTTTTAATATTAGTGGATTTTCTTTTTGCAACTTTTCAAAAACACCAGTTCTTATGATTCCTATATCAAATTTATGATTTTTAACCTTTTGTATAACATCTTCTTGATTATCTACATACTTAACATTTTCTTCATCTATATCTATCCCTTTAGTTATAAGCTCATCAAACGCTACCATCCAACCTCCAAATTTTGCAGGTGGAATTGCAACTATTTTTGTTTTATGATTTATATAAGATATTTTTTTAATAACAGAATCTTTATGCGTAAATATCACCGCACCAAATCTAGCAACTCCGTTTTTATCACCTAGAGTTAAAATTTTAGATACTCCTTGATTTACTTCTAAATTGATGTATTTTCCAGGTGCAGAGATAATAAAATCTATATCACCTTCTTCTATTTTTTTTTGCATTAGAGTAAATTCTGTGAAGATAAAAGGATACAATTTAAAGTTATATTGTGGTAATTTTTTATTTAAAAAGTCTATTGTTGGCGTCCACTCTTCCGTAGCTTTTTTGCTTCCATCTACTGCATCAACGGCAATAGTAATTGTTTGAGCATAAATATATAAAGGCATAAAAAATATCAATATATTTATGATTTTCATACCACTTCTCCTAGACTATAAAAATTTTTTAGAAGGTTCACTGAAGTAATATCCTTGTGAAAACTCTATACCTAACTTCTCGATTACTATTTGTACACTTCTATTATGTACAAACTCTGCTACACATTTTATACCACTTTTTTTAGCAAAAAAGACTATGCTGCTCACTATATTATAACTTTTTTCATTTGTATCTATGTCTTTTATATATTTAGCATCTATTTTTACAAAATCTATATTTAAATCCAAAGTTCTCTCAAAATTAGAATACTCTGCTCCAAAATCATCAATAGCCAACTTATAACCACTATTTTTTAGTTTTTGAAGCTGTGCTACATTGTTTTTCTGTCCCATATTGCTCACACCTTCAAGAATTTCTAAAATAATTCTAGAAGATTTTACACTATATTCCAATGATTTTTTATTTAAATAATCCAATAAATAGTTTTTATTTAAATCTTCTTCTGTAATATTAATAGAGACCGTATAATCGTTATCTGTCATTAACTTAAAAGTTTTATCTATCATTATTTTTGTTATACTAGGCAAAACTCCAGCAAGCTTTGCAGCTTCTAAAAAATGAAATGGGGAAAGAATTTTGCTATCAACTTCCATACGAGCGAGTGCCTCAAATTTTGTTGTTTTTTCTGTTTGATTATCTCGAATACCTTGAAAAAAAGGAACAATTCTACTCTCTTTTAGCGCATTAAAAAGCTGATTATGTGAGGCTATGAAATATTTTGTTTTTTCATAATCTTCACAATCACTCTTTTCATTAAATACATGATATTTATCTTTACCTCTTATTTTTGCCTGTCTAAGTGCAAGAATGCAATTTAAAACTAGTTTTTCATTACCATATGCCGCTCCATAAGAGTGACTAATATGAAACTGTATAGAATCAAATTTTATAACTTCTTTATGAAAAAAATGTCTTATCTCTTGTATGATTTTTTCAAAATCAATTTTTGATGTATATAACAGAGCAAATTGATCTGAATTCATCCTATACACTGAATGTGCACCAAAATTGTTTTTTAAAATATCTGCCACACTTGTCAATATTTTATCACCTACTCGAAAGCTATATGCTATATTTATATAATTTAAATTATTTATATTTAGCATTATTAAAGAGTATTGGAAAGAAGGCTTGATTGTTTTTTCAAGATATCCACTATTATATAGTCCTGTAAGCCTATCATGGTAAGCAAGATATTTGATTTTTTTACTGTTATATAAAACATGAATAAAAGCAGAAATAAGAAAAAGAAAAACTAGTGCTAACACAGCTCTAATAGTCCATCTATGAGATTCTATCCATTCATTAATCAATATAGAATTTAAGTTCTCATAAGGACCGATTTCTAATCTCCTCATTAAATTTTTAACCTCTTTATAATCATGAGGAACGGTCCAGTAGTATTTATAACCTTCATTTGCAGTAATATTGCTATCTTTAGAGAGTTCTAGTAAAGATAAAACAACCTCCCTGCTTATCTCTACATCTGCTTTTTTTGTTTTTGCAAATGCCCACTCAGGATAGAGTTTACTACTTACAACAAACGGAAAATTCTTGTAGTTCTTTTTATTTAAAACTTTTATATCACTTATATCTATTTTCTTTTCTTTTTTAAGTCTCTCTAGAACCCCTGTTCTAATAACACCTATTTCAACCCTACCTGATGCTACTGCTTCTATAACTTTTTCTTGAGTTCCTAAAAACAACACTTTCTTTTTATCAAATTTTATACGATTTTTGGTTAGCATATCATAGGCTATCAGCCATCCAGCAAAACCCATTGGAGCAACAGCCCCAATATATTTTGTATTATCAATCTGTGATAGTCTATTTATATTTGATGTTTTTTTTGATATAATAACTGAACCAAATTGTGATATATCACCATTTTTTGTATGTTTTACTAGAGTAAGTAATATACTTGAGTGTTCTACATCAATTTGCATAGATGGAGGTAATATCAAAAAATCTACTTCACCATCTTTAGCTTTTTTTTTCATTTCACTAAAATGATTTGGCAAAAATAACAATAACTTAAAGTTACTCCCTGGAAGTTTTTTATTTAGATACTTTATAGTTGGGGTCCAATCTCGTTCTCCCTCAGCTATACCATGATTTGCAAGAACTGCTATATTTATATCATAAGCACATAATAAAATCGGTAAAAAAAACAGCATTACAAAATACTTTAAAAACATATTATTCTCTTTAAGTCTTATATATTGATATACTCTGCGTTAGCTCCATAGTCATACTGCACAACTCATTCGCAGCACTTGATATCTCTTCTGCACTTCTTGTATCGTTACTAGATAAAACTGCTAATTTATTTTTAATTGTATTGAACCGTAACATAAAATCTTCCTTATGCACAAAATCACTCTTTACTTACATTAGACTTGTTGCACAATAAGACTATTATATCTAAAAAAAGAGAGGGGAGTGGGCAAGCACTCAACCCCTCTAAAAAATTAACAATAGCGCCTTAATCAAAATCTACATTTTCATAATGAAACTTTGCATTGAGTCCTTTCAAATCACCATTAAAATTATATTTTGCAACAAAATCATAAGCATTTAAATCTTCGCTACCAATAAAGCAACAGAAAGCGAACCAAGCCCAATTTTGCCTATTTTCATTTTTTCTCCTTTTAAGATATTTTTGTTATATTTACTGGAATTGCTTGTCTAGCATTTGAGCCAATAACAAAATCACTTAGTGTAGCCAATTTTCTTGATGGATCTAAAATCCCTAATTTATTGATATTTACTCCACTTTTTCTCTGTACAAACCCT
>JAMOPZ010000464.1 GCA_027064245.1 Campylobacterales bacterium | reverse complement strand
ATCTTGGTTTGATAATGTTGATTGTTCTAAGATTATTTTAGCAGGTGGAATAGATATAAACAATATATCTCAGCTTAAAGGGTATAATTTTTATAGCCTTGATCTAAGTAGTGGAGTTGAACAAAGCCGTGGTATAAAATCTAAAGAAAAAATGATCTCTTTTATGAAAGCAGTTGATGAATTATTTAGATGAACTTACAAATACTTTATTAAAAGGTGATATATCTTTTGATAAACTAGAAGATATATTACAAAAATATGAAACTTTTTTTGATAATATAGATTTAGAGATAGAACTATTAAAATCAAATGGTTATCCAATATATATACACAATAATAATATATCATTAAAAACAAGAAAAACACCTATAGAGGATCAAGTTTTTTGTATAGTAGATATTGAAGTATCATCACCTAGTATACAAACAGGTCAAATTATAGAAATAGGGGCTATTAGATATAAAAATGGTAAAATACTTGAAAAATATAATACCCTAGTAAATGGGTTGCATATACCATATGTAGTACAAAAAATCACCTCTATAACACCTGATATGTTAGAGAATGCTCCTCATTTACGAACTGTCTTAGAGGAGTTTAAAATTTTTGTTGATGATGATATTATTGTAGCTCATAATATAAATTTTGATTATAAATATTTAAGTAAATCATTGGATTATTTTGATTTAGGAAAATTAGCAAATAGATCTTTGTGTACTATAGAATTATCAAAAAAACTTTTTAAGACATCTAAATATGGATTAAAATATCTTTGTGAATTTTTTGATATTAAAAATTCACATCATCATAGAGCTTATGATGATGCATATAATACATCTATTATTTTTGGAAAATGTTTAGAAAAATTACCAAAAGAGATTAAAACTGTAGAAGATTTAATTAATTTTAGATAATTTTTCTTTTTTTTAGGTATATTAAGGTGGTTTTTGATATAGTCAAAAAAAATTTAATAATTATAAAATATGAGGATAAAATATGTCAAAAAAAACATTAGTAATAACAGGTGCTACAAAAGGTATAGGAAAAGCTTGTGCATACAGATTTGCAAAAGAGGGGATCAATATAGCTTTTACTTATAATTCAAATAAAGATATGGCAAAAGAGATTGCTTTAGATTTAGAGGAAAAATTTAACATTAAAGCTAGATATTATCCTTTTAATATTTTAGAGCCTGAAACTGCAAAAGAATTATTTGCTAAGATTGATAAAGATTTTGATAATATTGATTATTTTATATCAAATGCTATGATATATGGTAGAGCAGTTGTAGGTGGATACAATAAATTTATGAAACTAAAACCTAGAGGATTAAACAATATTTATACAGCAACAGTGGATGCATTTGTTACATGTAGCCAACAAGCAGCAAAAAGGATGACAAATGGTGGAGCAATAGTTAGTCTTAGTTCTACTGGAAATTTAGTATATATTGAAAACTATGCAGGTCACGGTACAAATAAAGCAGCAGTTGAAGCTATGGTAAGATATGCAGCTACAGAATTAGGTGAAAAAGGTATCAGAGTAAATGCTGTAAGTGGAGGTCCTATAGATACAGATGCACTAAAAGCATTTACAAACTATGAAGAGGTAGCTGCAAAAACAGCACAATTGTCACCACTTGGTCGTATTGGACAACCAGAAGATTTAGCGGGTGCTTGTTATTTTTTATGTAGTGATGAAGCTAGCTGGATAACAGGTAGTACACTTATCGTTGATGGTGGAACTACATTTAAAAAATAATGACAAATACTAAAGAAAAAAATTTAAATTTACCAAATATTTTAGCAGCATTTAGGATACTTTTAGCTCCATTTATGTTATGGTTTTTAATAGATAGGCAAAATCCACTTTTTGCTAATTGGGATCCTAGTTGGCTTGATTTTTTTGCTGCACTTATTTTTATTATTGCTAGTATTACTGATTTTTTTGATGGTTTTATAGCAAGAAGTTGGGATCAAATGACAGAACTAGGTGGTATTTTGGATCCGCTTGCAGATAAAATGTTAATGTTAGCAGGTTTCTTGGGTCTTATTGCAATAGATCGTGCTAGTATTTTTGCTATATTTCTTATTCTTTCAAGGGAATTTTTTATAACAGGTCTTAGAGTAAATGCAGTTGCAAAAGGTATAGATGTAGCAGCTTCTATGATGGGTAAAATAAAAACAGTTATTCAGATGATAGCTATTGGGTTTTTACTTATGAATTGGCCCTATGGTGAACAGATATTATGGTTTGCAGTATTTTTAACTTTATACTCTGGATATGAATATATTTGTGAATATTTAAAACATTAAGAATTTTATTTTCGTATTAAAATAAAAAATAGTATATAAATTATTCATTGTGTAGTGTTTTATGGTCTATATTTTTAGCACAAAGGTATCCACTACCCCAAGCAAAGTGAAGATTATATCCTCCACAATCTCCATCTATATCTAAAAGTTCCCCTATGATAAATAGGTCTTTTACTATTTTTGATTGGAATGTTTTGTTATTGATTTCAAAAGTATCAACTCCACCTCCACAACATTCAGCAAACTCAAATCCTCTTGTAGATTTTATATTAAACTCTAAATTTTTCAATAAAAATACAAATTGTAAAATATCTTTTTTTGTAAGATCTTTAGCAAATTGTTTTTTTATATTTGATTTTTTTAATATAAATAAAGTTAGTTTTTGAGGTATAAAACCATCTAACCATAATGCTATATTTTTATTATAAGCTATTTTAAGTCGTTTTATTAAAATATCTTTTAATTTATCTTTAGAAAAAGTGGGCATTGTATCAAGTATAATTTTTGTTGATGTTTCATATTGTAAAGTATATGATATATCTCTACTAATATCCAATATCATACTACCTGAGAGTCCATATTTTGTAAAAAGAAGATCTCCTATTGTATTATTTATTTTTGCTTGAATTTTTAATCCTGAAGCAATATCAAGATACTCTTGTTTTTCATCACATATTAGTTGTACTAGAGAACTAAATGGTTCTATAATAGTATGTCCTAATTGTGTTGCTAAACTATATCCACTATTAGTACCTCCTAGTTTTTTCATAGCACTACTACCATTGGCTAATATAACTTTATCAAAAATAAGATTATCATTTAAAATAAAATTATCTTTTTTTTCTATAGATAATATCTCTTGATTTAGTATAATTTTTACACCACATCTTATAGCTTCATAATACAAAAGCTCTACTACACTAGAAGAGGATAGAGTATTTGGGAAGATTTTATTGTTTGTGTTATCTACAAACTCTATACCAATATTTGAAAAAAAGCTTTTACAAGTAGTATAAGAAAAGTTTGCTAATATATAGTCTATAAAGTTACTATTAGTGCTATGGAAGTTTGATTTTGATATATTTTTATTTGTAATATTACATTTACCGTTTCCAGTTGCTAAAAGTTTTTTACCAATTTTATTATTTTTTTCAAATAGTGTAACTTGATAATTTTTTTTAGCTAACTCTATGGCACATACAATTCCAGAAGCACCAGCTCCAATAATAGCTATATTTTTTGACATATTTTAAAGTTTAAAATTTGTTTTATAGCTAGTATTATTGTCTATAACCTCAAAAGTCCATACACCTTGCATACGACCTTTGATATATCTATAATCATAAATTGATCCATGAAATGCAGGTATAGTCATATCTCTTTGTCTACTTATATTTTTATTAGGGTCTATCCATTTTACAGAGATATTATGATCATATGAAACTCTAGTATGTATATATTTGCATACTATTGAGTCTTCATCTTCTAAAATAATACAATCTACACTATTATTAGATGCAAACAGTTTAAAAATTAAAATGGTATTTAATAAAAATATCTTTTTCATAATTTATTTATACTGTTTTAAAAATTTTTTTATATTTTTTGCAGCTTGTCTTATACGCTTATCATTTTCAATAAGTGCAATTCTTACATAGTTTTCACCATATTCACCAAAACCAATTCCAGGAGCAACAGCAACATCAGCTTCAATTAAAAGTTTTTTCGAAAATTCTAAACTTCCTAAACTCTCAACACAAGCTGGTATTTTTGCCCATACAAACATACTAGCTTTGTTTCGTCTTAGAGGCCAACCAGCATTATTAAATGCTTCTATTAAAACATCTTGTCTATGATCATATTTATCTGTTATATCTTGAACACATTGTTGATCTCCATTTAGTGCAACAGTAGCTGCAACTTGAATAGGTGTGAACATACCATAATCAAGCCATGATTTTATTTTTTGTAAAGCACCTATTAATTTAGTATTTCCTACAAAAAATCCTACTCTCCAACCTGCCATATTATATGATTTACTAAGTGTAAATGATTCTACTGCTACATCTAATGCACCTGGTACTTCCATAATAGATGGTGTTTTATAACCATCAAAAGTTATATCTCCATAAGCTATATCACTTATTATATAAAATCTCTTTTTTTTTGCCATCTCAACTAATTTTGTATAAAATTCTGGAGTAACTGTGGCAGTAGTAGGATTATGAGGGAAGTTTACAACTACATATTTTGGTCTAGGAGATGCTTCTTTAAAAACTTTTTGAAGGTCTTTAAAAAATTGTTCTTCATCTACATTATAATCTTCATCAAAAACAAGACCAAATTTATGTACATTTCCACCTGCTAGGATAAAAGCATAAGAGTGAATAGGATATGTAGGATCTGGAACAACTGCCACATCACCTGGATTTGTAATAGCATAAGCTAAATGAGCATATCCCTCTTTACTTCCCATTGTTGCTACACATTGAGTTTGAGGATCAAGCTTAACCCCATATCTTCTTTTATACCATTTAGCTATAGCTTCTAGTAATTTTGGTATCCCTTTTGAAGTTGAATAACCATGTGTTTTTGTTTTTTGTGCTGATTCTACTAATTTTTCTCTAATATGCTTAGGTGTATCACCATCAGGATTTCCCATAGAAAAATCTATTACATCATGCCCTTCTCTTCTTCGTTGCATTTTTAAGTCATTTACCTCTGCAAATACATATTTTGGAAGTCTCTCTATCCTATCAAATTTTATTTCATCAAACATTTTTTTCCTTTATCTTAATATTATTGTTAAGCCTCTTTTTATATTTATCAAATTATATAAATCAGTGATTTTTATATATTTTGTATTATCTGGCACTATTGTTTTTATTTTTTTTGTAATTTTATCTTTTTTTATAGTTTTTATAATTTTTAGATCTTTATTGAAAAATACAATATAAGGAAACCATCGATTAAGTTTTTTACTTTTTATTTCTAATGATTTTGTATCATTTATATTTATAAAATAATCACTTAATGGCTTATTAAATTTAACTTTTTCATTTTTATCTATTTTAATAGCATCTATTAAACTGTTTGAAAAATCTATACTATATATCCAAAAACTTTTATTGACTTTTTTTATATCTGTTATTTTACAATATTTTTGCTGTAAATCATTTAAGAGTACAACAGGATCTAACATATATTCTGTTTTAAAACTAATTGTCCAAGAGATTTGTTTGAGATTTTGCATATTTAAACTATCAGTTAAAAAATATCTATACCCTAAAGAGTTTAAGGAGTCATTTAAGATC
>JAMOPZ010000463.1 GCA_027064245.1 Campylobacterales bacterium | reverse complement strand
ATATTTTAATTGTTTTAAAGTATGTAGTGTAATAGCATATGGATGTCCAATTGCAATAGCAGATCCATTCTTTTTAGCTATTTCTATAGCTTTTTTTAATTGATTTGCAATATATTTTTTGTCTTTTTTATTATCTAAAAATATATTTCTTCTGAATGTTTTTACCCCATATTTTTTTGCTGATATTGAAGATACTGATTTTGCAGTTGTACGACTATCTACAAAGTTAAAATGATATTTTTTTAATATTTCATAAAGCTTATCCATAGCTTGTTGATTTGCTGTAAATTTACTACCTGTATGATTATTGATATAAGTAGCTTTTGGATATAGTCTATGTACCTCTAAAATTCGTTTTTCTATCTTTTCTAAACTATCATGTATATGTAAAGTTTTTTTCTCATCATATCTATTATTACTAGCTTGTAAAGGTAGATGTATCATATAGTGATCTAAATGTGCAGCTACTTTTGCTGAGTATTTTCTACTACTATTTGGTGGTAAAAATGATGGATTTACTTTATATCCTATAGCTTTTATTTTATCTATTTGATGTTGATTTGATATATCATCTATAATGATTGCTAATCGTGGCTTATTGCTTTTATGATATTGTGTTTTTTTAGCCTTATGTACAGTATGCTCTATTTTTTTAGATTGAATATCATTTTCATCATAATTAAAAGTATATTTTTTCTTTTTAATATAAGTAGTACTATCTATATGTGAAGTGTAGTCTATATCCAAAGCTTTTGTTTTCTCTTCATAAAGATATTTTTGTTCTAATCTTTTTGTTGTTTGTTGTAATTTTTTATTTTTATTACTCATTTGAGCTATTTTAGTATTGTAAAGTTTAGTATTCTCTTTTAGCTGTTGATTTTCTAAGTACAAATATATTGTTATTGAAAATAATAATATATTTATAATCAGTAAAATATTTGTAAAATTTACTATATTTTTATTAGTTTTTTTTATTTTTTTTGGTATTTTTGGTGTTTTTTTAAGTTTTTTATTCATTATAAAATATAATGTACCCAAAAAGGGTACATAAAAATATTAGTTTTTATCTTGATTTACAATTTTATTTGCACTAATCCAAGGCATCATCTCTCTTAAGCTTACACCTGTTTGTTCAATTAAACTTGCTCTTGCATTTGTTCGCTCAGCGTTCATTCTAGGGTATCCTGCTTGACCTTCTAAAATAAAATCTTTTGCAAATCTACCATCTTGGATCTCTTTTAAGATCTCTTTCATAGCAGCTTTTGATTCATCATTGATAACTCTTTTTCCAGATACATAATCACCATACTCAGCAGTATTAGAAATACTATATCTCATATCTGCAATACCACCTTCAAACATTAAATCAACAATTAATTTAAGTTCGTGAAGACACTCAAAATATGCCATCTCTGGAGCATATCCAGCTTCTGTTAAAGTTTCAAATCCAGCTTGAACTAGTGAAGTTACCCCACCACAAAGTACAGCTTGCTCTCCAAAAAGGTCAGTTTCTGTTTCATCTTTAAATGTAGTTTCAATAATAGCAGTTCTTCCACCACCAATAGCACTTGCATAAGATAGTGCTAATTCTTTTGTAGATCCACTAGGATCTTTTTCAACTGCAATTAAATCTGGGATTCCTCCACCTCTTACAAACTCTGATCTAACTGTATGACCTGGAGCTTTTGGAGCTATCATAGTTACATTTATATCAGCTCTTGGAATAATTCTTCCATAGTGAATATTAAATCCATGTCCAAATGCAATAGTAGCACCCTCTTTTAGGTTTGGTTCTATCTCATTTTTATAGATCTCTGCTTGATTTTCATCTGGAAGTAAAATCATAACTACATCTGCTTTAGCTGTTGCTTCACCAACAGTTAAAACTTCAAAATCTTTTGCTTTTGCTTTATTCCAAGAAGATCCATTTTCTCTTAAACCTACAACTACATTTACACCACTGTCTCTTAAGTTTTCTGCGTGTGCGTGTCCTTGTGAACCAAATCCGATCATTGCTACTGTTTTTGATTTGATGATACTAATATCACAATCTTTATCATAATAAACATTTAATGCCATATTATTTCCTTAATATTAATTTTTTTGGATTATATCTAAAAAGGGTTAAAAAAATATTTAAACTAAGAATTAATTTAATATATGAGTTTTGTATTTTATAAAATAAACATCACCATATGGTTTAAAAAATTCCAATGTTTTTATAGGATTTATTATCTTATCTTCTGATCCTATATAAACTTCTAGTTTTGTACCTTTATTTTTTAATTGATCTAATTTATTTTTATCCCAAGTATAATATAATAACTTTTCTAACTCTTCATAATTTCCTATAGAGAAATATTGATCTTTTTTTTGTTTATCAAAACCACAATTTTTCAAAAAATTATCACAATATTTTTCTGAATCTTTTTTAAAAAACATCAATTGTAATCTTTTATATTTTTTATCTTTATCATTAAAAAAAGCTGGTGAAAAAAGCTGTAGTAGATCTACTCTATTTTCTGTTTCTAAAACATATTCAAAAGCTTTTATAGCACCATAACTAAAACCACTTACTGTATAATTATTTTTTATAATATATTCTTGAAATAACCTCTCTTCATCTTTTAAACTAAATCCACTAAAATACAATTACTTCTTCCTTAAGTAAAATATCTTTTAAAGCAATAATTTTATCTTGATTTGATGATATCTCTTTTGTTAATTCATCTTTTAATCTATTTGCCAAATTTTCTTTTTGATTTTCAAATTTGTAAATATCAACCATATCATCTATAAGTTTATACCCTTTTTTTATATCATCTTGTTCTACTATATAAGAATCACCTTTTATAATCTCTAAAGCTATAGTACCACATAGATAATTTTTAATTTGTTGTTCAAGATATTTTTGTGATGGATATATCACATCTTGCTTATTTACAATACCATCTAGTAAAGTTACTTTAGTTTTTGATATAAAAGCTTTTGCTGCTTGATAGATAGCTAATATCTCTTTATCTTTTTCATCTAATACTTTTATTTGATACTTTCCAAACTGAATTTTTTGTTTTGCATACTCTATATGAGATAAAGACAATACTTTTTCATCAGATTTTATCATATATAAAAGTGCTTCATTTACCAAAGTTTTAAGAGCCGAACTACTAAAACCACTTGTAAAGCTACAAAGTTGTTCTATATCTATAGTATGTTTTTTATCTTTTAAATATAGTTCTAATATAGCTTTTCTATCATCTTTTGATGGTAAAGATAAAAATACTCTTCTATCAAATCTTCCTGCACGAAGAAGAGCTTCATCTAATACCTCTATCTTATTTGTAGCTGCTATTACTATAACACCACTACTAGAGTTAAATCCATCCATAGAGCTTAAAAGTTCATTTAAAGTAGATTCTCTTTCATCATTACTACTACCTCGTGCTTTTCCTATAGCATCTATCTCATCTATAAATATAATAGATGGTGCTACAGTTTTTGCTTGGATAAAAAGTTCTCTTACTTTTTTTGCTCCTGCACCTAC
This sequence comes from Campylobacterales bacterium, assembly GCA_027064245.1. GTDB lineage: Bacteria > Campylobacterota > Campylobacteria > Campylobacterales > Arcobacteraceae > JAIOSF01. The sequence goes on along the minus strand of JAMOPZ010000463.1, from coordinate 23,588 downwards.
ATATATATTTACAAAACTAGATGCACTTTGATAAAAAAATGGTACATTTGCCTCAGATGCTACTGCTTTTGCTAAAAGTGTTTTTCCAACTCCTGGAGGACCCACAAGAAGTACACCTTTTGGTAAAGAGACACCATATTTTTGATATTTTTTAGGATAATTTAAAAAATCAACAATCTCCAAAAGCTCCTGCTTTATGCTATTCATACCTGCAATATTATTAAAAGAGATATCTGATTTTAAAGGTTCTATTATATCAATTTTCTCTTTTATGTTTTTATAATTTTCTTGTGTATTTGCAATATCTAATTGAGATTGGAATTTATTTTTTGGTAATTTTGCTTTTATTTTATCTCTAAAATAATTTAACATAAAAGACAATATTAAAAGTACAAATAAAAATCCAATACCTAAATAATAGCTAGATCCATTTATTGCATGATCACTTTTTATCATCATAAATATAAAAAGTCCTACCAATATAGAAGCTGATATACTCATCATCTTTAAATTTTTATTTCTATCTTGATTATTCAAATCTTGAAACATTTATATCACCTTTTATATCATATTTTTCTATATCTATCCAATTACCAATTAGATCAATACTACTACTTACTTCTATAGGATTAAAAAATTGATCATACCCTTTATAAACATTACCTTTTTTTTGCTCTATTAATATTGATAATGGTAATTGTTTTTTTCTAAAAATATAATTTTTCTCTTTTATTATATTTTCTAATTCTTGTAATCTCTTTTTTGCTATATCTCCAGATACCTGAGCAGGAAATGTAGCAGATGGGGTACCATCTCTTTTACTATATGTAAAACTATGTATATGTGTAAGTGGAAATTTTATTATATTTTTTATAGCTTCATCCCAATGCTCTTTTGTCTCTCCTGGATGCCCAACTATAAAATCAGTACCTAATGCATAATTTTTAGAAGCTAAATAATCAAAAAGAATAAGATCCTTTTTTACACTATTTCTTCGATTCATTATCTTTAACATAGCTTCACTTGTATGTTGAAGTGCAATATGCAAATGCTTTGCCATCCAAGGTTCATCTAAGATCTCTTTAAATTCATCTGTTATTTGTATAGGTTCCACACTACCTAGTCTTATTCTTCGTACACCTCGAATTAAAGATATTTTTTTAAGAAGTTGTGCTAAACCATCTTTTTTATTTGGTTGTTTTTTACCATAGCTACCCACATTTGTACCTGTTAAAATAAACTCTCCAAAACCATTTGCTGCTAATCTTGTAATTTGTTCTAAGATATAATCCTCTTTATAACTTCTTGCATCTCCTCTTACATAAGGGATAATACAATAATTACATCTAAAATCACACCCCTCTTGAATTTTAACAAATGCTCTACTTCTACCTACCATTTTTTCTATAATAGTATTGTCAATATGTTTTAGGTCACCACTTTTATAAAATCTATTTGTATCTTTTAAAAGTGTATCTATTTGCTCTTTTTCACTATGACCAAAAAGTGCATCTATTTTTTTATCATTAAATAAAGATTCCCCTTTTGTCCATACTCCGCACCCTGTAAAAACCACTCTTGGATTATTGGATAATTTTTTTAAACTATTTATATATGCTCTAGCTGTCGAATCTGCACTATTTGTAACCGTACAAGAGTTAATAACTACAATATTAGCTTTATTTTGATCAAAAGTAACTTCAAAATCTTTTAAACTACTCATCATAACTTGGGTATCAAAAATATTGGTTCTACAACCAAAAGTTTTAAAAAATACTTTTTGTTTCATTAAAGAATCCTTTTTTTGTGTAAATCTAAATTTTTATAAAATATAAAAATAAAACCAAACAACTAATCTCCACAAATTCAAGAGTAAAGCCTAATGCATCACCATTTAAAAAACCTAATTTTCTTTTTAATATTTTACTAATAATAAAACCAAATAATAATCCAACAAATAAAAAAACAAGAAATTTAAATCCAATAAAAAATATACCTATAAAACTATAAAAGGCTACTGATAAAAGAAAATAATTTTTTGTAAATGATTTTTTCAACTCTATTACAAATGTTGATTCAAAATCTGCGATAAAAATCAAAAATTGCAAAGAAATTCTACTAATAAGTAAAACTAATAAAAATTCTATAAAAAGATCATTTAAAAAAAAATATATTATTAAAATTAATTTTAAAATTATTGCAAATATACCATAAAATACCCCAATAGCACCAACTGTTGGTTCTTTTATAATCTTATATGGATCTTTACCACTATGTTTGGCAAAAATAGCATCAACAACATCTATAATAGCTTCACTATGTATAAAACTATACAGTACCATATAACTAATAGCTGCAATAGTAGCCCCAACATAAGATAATTGAGCAAAAATTTTAAATATTCCTATTGATAAACCACCAAGAATTAAACCAACAAATGGTAAAAAAAATATCATAAAAGCTAAAATAGATTTTTTGTGTAAATTTATACCATCTTGAAATTTAATAGGTATTATAGAAAAGTAACTAAAAGAAAATTTTAGTCCGTTATAGATATCGCTTAACATATAAATAGTTTTATAAAATTAAAAAAAACTAGGTGTTACCCTAGTCTTTTTTTTCATTAGAATCCATATTAAATTTTACTGTATGGTTTCTATAAATTCCAGTTCCAACAGGTATAGTTCTACCAATTACAACATTTTCTTTTAGATCTGTTAACATATCTATTTTTGCACTAATTGCAGCTTCTGTTAAAACTTTTGTAGTCTCTTGGAAAGAAGCTGAAGATATAATACTATCTGAAGTAACTGCAGCTCTTGTAATACCTAAAAGTACAGGATTTGCAATAGCAGGCTCACCACCCATATTGATAATTCTTTCATTTTCAGCTATAAATCTTCTTTTTGAGATCATATCTCCTGAAACAAATTTTGTATCACCTGATTCTACAATATTTACCTGTCTTAACATTTGAGATAGAATAACCTCAATATGTTTATCTGCAATGCTAACCCCTTGACCTCGATATACCCCTTGAACTTCAGATACTATAAACTCATTTAAAGCTTTAGAACCTAAAATTTTAAGTATATCATGAGAAGCTATTTGACCATCTGTTAATTTTTCACCAGCATGTACAAACTCACCTTCTCTTACAAGTATTGCTTTATCTTTTGGAATTAAAAATTCATCTTTATTTCCATTATCATCTGTAATAATTAATCTTTGTTTATTTCTTAAAGCTTTTCCAAAAGAAACCACACCATCAAATGTCGCAAGTACTGCTATATTTTTAGGTCGTCTAGCTTCAAATAGTTCAGATACTCTAGGAAGTCCTCCTGTGATATCACTTGATTTTGCAACAGCTTTTGGTGTTTTACCTAAAATATCTGCAATAGCAACTTCATCACCCTCATTAACAAAAATAGATGTTTTTGGTTCTAATGTATATCTAATTACATTATCATTATTATCTTTTATTAAAATAGATGGTTTTAAATTGTTTGGAATATACTCATTTACCATTAATTTTGAAGTTCCTGTTAGCTCATCATAAGCTTCACTAACAGTAACTCCTGGAATAATATCTTCAAATACAACTCTACCTGCTTCTTGAGCTATAGTTGGATTTGCATATGGATCCCATTGTGCAACTACTACTTGCTCACTTGTTTTTGGTTTTGCTATAATTGTATCGGCTTCAACAGTACTATTATCATCAAGTGCAATTATAGAATCTCTTGATATATAGTGTCTTGCAGCTTCTCTTTCTTCACCATCAACAACAACAGCAAATAGTCCTTTATGTACTACAATTTTACCATCTTTTACTGTATCATATCTATCTAATGAATCACCATTTAATTTAAAGAATTTTACAGTTCCTTTAGCCTTTGCAGTAATAGTTTTTGTAACTGGTGCTCCATCTTCAACCATAAGCTCAGATGCATAAGGGATTCGCGCTGGTACATTCCATCCATCTTTTATAATCTCAACTATAGAATCAAACTCCTCAACAAAATCTCCAGTTTCATATGGAAAATATAATTTTCCCTCTATTTTACCACTAACACCTGCTAGTTCATTTGGTTTTGCTACAATATTTTTTCTAAAATAAAATTTCTTTTCATTTTTCTTATCGCCAGTTATTGTTAAAATCATCTCTTCATGAGTTGTTTCAATATCAATTCTACCTTTAAATGGTGCATTAATTTTTGGTTCAACCAATAAAATTGCTGCATTTCTTCTATTTGCTATAATTTTTAAATTCTCTTTAGTTGTATATGTTTTAATATTGTAATATCTTAAGAATCCCTCTTTAGTAGCTTTTAACTCTTTTTCTGCTTGAGTTGCACTTGCAGTTCCTCCGACATGGAAAGTTCTAAGTGTCAGCTGAGTACCTGGCTCACCAATAGATTGAGCAGCTAATACCCCTACAGCTTCACCTGGATTTGCAACTCGTTGTTCACCTAGATTTAGTCCATAACATTTAGCACATAAAGTATTTGGTGCTTTACAAGTCATAGGAGTTCTTATAACTACAGATTTTACCCCTGCCTCAGTTACAACTAATGCATCCTCTTCACTTATAAGTGATCCCTCATGAAATAATATCTCATTTGAAATTGGATCTACAATATCTGCAGCTATAACACGACCAGTAATTCTCTCTTCTAAAGACTCAACAAGCTCGTTTCCATCAACTATATCAGAGATCTCAATACCCTCATGTGTTCCACAATCCTCAAGATCAATTCTTACATTTTGAGATACATCTACTAGTTTTCTTGTTAAATACCCAGCATTTGCAGTTTTAAGTGCAGTATCTGCAAGCCCTTTTCTAGCACCGTGAGTAGAGATAAAGTATTCTAGTACATTTAATCCCTCTCTAAAGTTAGAGATAATTGGTGTTTCAATAATAGAACCATCTGGTTTTGCCATAAGACCCCTCATACCAGCTAGCTGTCTAATTTGAGCAGCACTACCTCTAGCTCCAGAATCTGCCATCATATAAATAGAGTTAAATCCATCTTTATCACTTTGAACAAGATCCATCATTTCAGTTCCTAGCTTATTGTTTAACATAGTCCAAATATCAATAATCTTATTGTATCTTTCTTGCTCTGTTAATAAACCTTGATTAAATTGTTTTTGAACTTCAATAACCTCTTTTTTAGCAGTTGCAACTAATCCATTTTTAGAATCAGGTATTCTAATATCGTCAATTGATATTGATACCCCAGCACTTGTAGCGTATTTAAATCCTAGATTTTTAAGATCATCTAAAAATCTTGGAGTTACTTTATATCCACCAAATTTATAGATATAATCAACCAATGCTCCAATATCTTTTTTCTTTAAAATTTTATTCCAATAAGATAATGGTACAAAATCAGGAACAATACTATGAATTATCATTCTTCCAGGCGTTGTATAGATAAGTTGACCATCTACAACTGTTCTTATTTTTGCATGAATATCAACTTTTTTTAACTCTATTGCCATAGAGATCTCATTTAAGTTTGCAAAAATTTTATGTTCACCTTTTACACCATCTTTTTCTAATGATAAATAATAAAGTCCTAAAATCATATCTTGAGAAGGAACTGCTAATGCACGACCAGAAGCTGGAAGAAGAATATTAAGAGAACTCATCATAAGTATTTTAGCTTCTGCTATTGCTTCTTGAGAAAGTGGCACATGCACAGCCATTTGATCCCCATCAAAATCGGCATTAAAAGCAGCACAAACTAACGGATGCAATTGTATAGCTTTACCATCAATAAGTATTGGATGAAATGCTTGAATAGAAAGTTTATGTAGAGTTGGAGCTCTATTTAAAAGTATTGGATAATCCTCAACAATCTCAACCAAACACTCCCATACCTCATTTGTAGCTTGCTCTATTAATCTTTTTGCAGCTTTTAAAGTTGTTGCATAACCTTTCTCTTCAAGTTTTGCCATTAGGTGTGGTTTAAATAATTCTAATGCCATTTTTTTAGGAATTCCACATTGATCCATATTTAATTTTGGTCCAACAACAATTACAGATCTTCCTGAGAAATCTACCCTTTTCCCAAGAAGATTTTGTCTAAATCGCCCTTGTTTACCTTTAATAATTTCACTTAATGATTTAAGAGGTCTTTTATTTGCACCTTTTACTGCATTTGCTGTTTTTGCATTATCAAAAAGAGCATCTACAGCTTCTTGAAGCATTCTCATCTCATTTCTTATAATTATCTCTGGTGCATCTAGTTCAACTAGTCTTTTTAGTCTATTATTTCTATTGATTACTCTTCTGTAAAGATCATTTACATCACTTACTGCAAATTTACCACCATCTAATGCAACCAATGGTCTAAGGTCTGGTGGAAGAACAGGAAGAACAGTTAACATCATCCATTCAGGTCTATTTCCACTTGTTATAAAGTTTTCTACAACTTTAAGTCTTTTTACAATAGTTTTTTTCTTAGCTTCAGATTTAGTAGCTCCCATATCCTCTTTTAAACCCTCTAAAAGTGCAACTAAATCAATAGCTTTAAGTAAATCTTGTATAATCTTTCCACCCATATTAGCTTCAAAACCAGTATGTCCGTAGTTTTCTTCTATACTTCTATATTGCTCTTCATTTAAAATATCATATTTTTTTACAGCACTGCTACTTTCACTATCATAAAATGCCTCACCTGGATTACTTACAATATATGCTTCATAGTATAAAACTCTCTCAAGATCTTTTAATTTTACCCCTAAAAGTGTTCCTATTCTACTTGGAAGTGAACTTACCATCCATATATGAGCAACAGGAGCAACTAGATCTATATGCCCCATTCTGTGTCGTCTAACTTTTGATGATGTTACCTCAACTCCACATTTTTCACAAACAACACCTTTGTATCTCATTTTTTTGTATTTACCACAAATACACTCATAATCTTTTACTGGACCAAAAATTTTAGCACAAAAAAGCCCATCTCTTTCAGGCTTTAATGTTCTATAATTTATAGTTTCAGGCTTTTTTACCTCTCCGCTAGACCATGATAAAATTTTTTCAGGAGATGCAAGTTTTAATTGAAATGCTGAAAAATCAGTTGGTTTTTCTAACTCTTGAATCTCTATTGGTTTTAATATTTTTTCATTTTTACTCATCTGCATCCACCTCGTCAAAAATCTCTACATCAAGACCTAATGCTTGAAGTTCTTTTGTTAAAACAAAGAATGTTTCAGGAACGCCTGATTTTGGTACATTCTCCCCATTTGCTATAGCTTTATAAGCTCTAGTTCTTCCATCTACATCATCTGATTTTGTTGTAAGCATCTCTTTTAGTACATTTGTAGCACCATACGCTTCAAGTGCCCAAACCTCCATCTCTCCAAATCTCTGACCTCCAAATAGTGCTTTACCACCAACAGGTTGTTGAGTTACAAGTGAGTAAGGTCCAGTTGATCTTGCATGAACTTTTTCATCTACAAGGTGATGAAGTTTTAACATATACATAACACCAACATTAACTCTTTCTGCCATTTTTTCACCAGTCATACCATCATAAAGTACTGTTTTACCATCTGAATCAATTTTTGCTAACTCAAATAATTTATCAAATTCAGCTTGTTTTGCACCATCAAATACAGGTGTTGCAAATCTAATACCTTTTGCCCAGTCTCTACCATAATTAAGCAGTTCTTCATCACTCATATTTGAAAGAATATTTTTTCCATCCATAAGTTTTGCAATATCAGCAATTTGAATCATTTTTTCTCTTAGATCTTTTATAAATGTCTCAGTTTTTTTCTCAAACATCTCTTGTATTTGATCTCCAAGTCTTTTACCAGCATACCCTAAATGAACTTCTAAAATTTGCCCTATATTCATCCTTGAAGGAACCCCAAGAGGATTTAATATAACATCAACTGTTGTACCATCTTCCATATATGGCATATCAACTTGTGGAACAATATTTGAAACAATACCTTTATTTCCATGACGCCCTGCCATTTTATCACCAACTTTTATTTTTCGCTTAGTTGCTATATAAACTTTTACTTGTTTTATAACCCCATTTGGTAAAATATCGTCATGTTCTAAGATTGAAAGTTTCTCTTCATGATTTTCTCTTAAAGTTGCTTTTGATTTTTTAAAGTGATTTTTTATATTATTATAAGTTTTTGATGTTTCTTTAGAAAATGCTGCAATTATTTTTTTCATAGCAAATCTATTTATATTTTCAAGCTCTTCTGCAGATATTTTTTCACCTTTTTTAAATACTTTTTCACCAACTTCTACATCTTTTTCTAAAATAGCTTTAGATATTAAAGAGTTTATTTTTAGTGTTTCTTCTCTATCTAACATCATTAGTTTATCGTGATGCTCAATATCTAGTAGATTTTTTTCATCTGCAATAGCAGCTAATGCTCGTGCATCTTTTTCATAACCTTTTTTTGTAAATACTTTTACATCTACAACTACACCCTCAACTGATGCTGGACAATACATAGATTTATTTATAACATGACCTGCTTTTTCTCCAAATATAGCTCTAAGTAGTCTCTCTTCTGGAGTTGGTTTTATCTCACCTTTTGGAGTTACTTTTCCAACCATAATCATACCAGGTTTTATATAAGTTCCTATTTTTACAATACCACAATCATCAAGATGTTCTAAATTTTCACTTTTTACACCTGGAAGATCTTTTGTTATCTCTTCATTTCCATGTTTTAACTCTCTAGCTTCCACCTCTTTTTCATATGTATGTACAGAAGTAAAGGCATCCTCTTTTATAAGTTTTTGAGATAAAATAATAGCATCTTCGTAGTTATATCCATTCCAAGGCATAAATGCTACGGTTGCATTAACACCAATTGCTAATTCACCATTATCCATAGATGGACCATCAGCTACAACTTGCCCTTGTTCTACAAGTTGTCCAACTTTTACACTTGCTCTTTGACCAAAAGTAGTATTATTATTTGTTCGTGCATTTTTATTTAAAGAATAATGATCTATAAATGCACCATCTTCATCTTCACCTTTAATAAAAATATTTCTTGCATCACATTTTTCAACAACACCTGTTCTTTTAGCTTTTAGAGATACCCAAGAATCTCTTGCTACTGTTTTTTCAAGTCCTGTTCCTACAAAAGGAGCATTTGGTCTAAGTAATGGTACTGCTTGTCGCATCATATTTGATCCCATTAAAGCTCTATTTGCATCATCATGTTCTAAAAATGGAATTAAAGATGCAGCAACCCCCATAACCATAGCACTAGATATATCTATTAACTCAACCTTAGCAGTATCGACAAGCATAATTTCACCATCAATTCTAGCCTCAATTAAATTTTCTATAATTTTTCCATTTTCATCTACTTTTGTAGATCCTGGAGCTATTACTTTACCCTCTTCTTGAGTTGCTGTATAGTATTCGATATCATCAGTTACCATTCCGTCAACGACTTTTTTATATGGAGTTTCAATAAACCCTAAACCATTTACTTTACTAAATGTAGATAAAGTATTAATAAGACCAATATTTTGCCCCTCTGGAGTTTCAACTGGACAGATTCTACCATAATGAGTTGGATGAACATCTCTTACTTCAAATCCAGCTCTCTCTTTTACAAGACCACCTTCACCTAAAGCAGATAATCTTCTTTTATGAGTAACTTCAGATAATGGATTTGTTTGATCCATAAATTGTGATAATTGACCACTTGTAAAAAATTCTGTAATAGTTGATGTTATCATTTTAGAGTTGATCAAATCATGAGGCATAAGCTCTTCTAAATTTCCACTTAATGTTGTCATCTTATCACGAATTGCTTTTTGCATTTTTATTAAACCAGCATGAAGTTCATTTGATAATAATTCACCAATAGATCTAATTCTTCTATTTCCTAAGTGATCTCTATCATCTATATGTCCATGTCCTGCTTTTACTTTAATAAGATATTTAATAGTTTTAATAATATCTTCATAAGTTAATACTGTAACATACTCTGGTACATTTAGATTTAACTTATGATTCATTTTCATACGACCAACTTTTGTTAAATCATATCTTTCTGGATCAAAAAATAGTTTTCTTACAAATTCCCTTGCTGCTTCTTTTGTAACAGGTTCACCAGGACGCATAACTTTATAAATTCTAATGGCACATAGATCATTTTCATTATCTATTTGTTCAGTTTGTTTTAATAATTTTATAGATTCAAAGTCTGCTTTAAAAGCATTTATAATAGAATCATCAACACCTTCAGCTAAATCATTTGCAATATCAAAAGATTCAAATCCTAAATCTAATAATTTTTTTAATTTTAAATCATCTAATGATGTTAATGCATCAAATAATACTTCTCCAGATTCTGGATCAAATATTGTAGTTGCAGTGTGTCTTTCCATAAGAAGTTCTACAGGGTACTCAACATGTTTTAAACCACCATCAACCAATGCTTTTGCTTTTCTAGCAGATAATCTTTTCCCAGCAGCTATTATTAAATTACCTTTTTCATCAATAATATCAAATTCAACTTTACCTGTAAAATTTTCTATATTAAATTTTGTTAAAAATTTATTATTCTTAACTTTAATATTTACTATAGGATAAAAAAGTTTTACAATCTCCTCTTTAGAGTAATCTAAAGCTCGAAGCATAATAGTAACTGGAACTTTTCTTCTTTTGTTAATACGAACATATAAAATATCTTTTGCATCATATTCAAAATAAAGCCAACTACCTCTATCTGGTATAATTTGCCCTGTATAGATAAGTTTATTTGTTACAGTTGCTGCTTCTTCCTCTTTAAAAATTACCCCTGGAGATCTATGAAGTTGGTTTACAACAACTCTTTCTACTCCATTAATAACAAAAGAGATTCTATCAGTCATAAATGGGATTTCTCTTATATATAAAGATTGCTCTTTTATATCTTTTACCCCTATTTTCTCTCCAGTCTTTTCATCTATATCCCAAAGTGTTAATCTTACATTAATTCTAAGTGGAATTGAGTATGTAAGACCTCTTACCATAGCTTCAGTTTCTGTATATTTTGGTTTCCCAACCTCACTATTAATATAATCTAGTGTAAATCTATTTTGAGTATCATGTATAGGAAATGCCTGTTTAAAAACTCTCTCTATACCTGCATCTGCTCTATTATTTGATCCTACCATCAAAAAATTTTTATAACTATTTTGTTGTAATTGTAGTAGATTTGGAATTTCAATTTTTTGTTGACTTTTAGCAAAATCAACCCTTAATCTATTTCCAGATTTTAATGAATTTAACATACGAACCTTTCTTTTAAATTGTTAATGTTAATTGTTTATACCACTATTGGTACGAAGACAACACCCTAATCTATATACAATCAAATCAAATACATAGATTAAGATGCTTTTTATAAGTTATAAAATATAACTCTTTTTATAAACGACTAAATGCCCTGTAGTTACACAGGGCATTTAGTTGTACAATTTGTATAATTATTAAATAAAATTATTTTAATTCTACTTTTGCTCCAGCAGCTTCTAATTCACCTTTTGCAGCTTCAGCATCATCTTTAGAAACTCCCTCTTTAACTACTGCACCAGCTTCTTCAGCCATAGCTTTAGCTTCTTTTAATCCAAGACCAGTTAATGCTCTAATTGCTTTAATAACATTAATTTTCTTAGCACCTGGATCAAGTAATACTACATTAAATTCTGTTTGTTCTTCAGCAGCTTCAGCAGCTCCAGCAGCTCCAGCTACTGCAACAGGTTGAGCTGATACTCCAAATTTTTCTTCAAACTCTTTTACTAATTCAGAAAGCTCTAATACGCTTAATCCTGAAATAAATTCTAATACATCTTCTTTAGATATTGCCATTTCAATTCCTTTTTTATTCTATTTATATTTTATAATAAATTTTAAATTTTATTAATTTAAAATTCAACATTTAGCATTTTATTATGCAGCTTCCTCTTCTTTTTTAGTTCGAAGAGCATCAAGACCAATAGTAAAGTTTCTAACAGGTCCCATCCAAACAGAAGCAAGCATACCAAGAAGTTCTTCTCTACCTGGAAGCTTAGCAAATGCATTAACTCTATCAAGATCAGCAGGTTTACCTTCAATAATACCACATTTAATAGCAAATGTATCTTTATTTGCAGTTGCAAATTTATCAGCTATTTTACAAGCTGTTATTTGATCATCTGACCATAAAAATATATTATTTCCTGTTAATTCTAACTCTTCTAAACCAGCTTCTTTAATAGCTAAATTTACTAAAGTATTTTTTGCAACTTGTACAGTTACTCCAGCTTCTTTAGCAGCAACTCTTAATTCCTCTAAAGATTTATGTGAAGTACCTTTAAAATCTGCTACTACAATAGCATCAGATCCTTTAAAACCTTCAGCAAGCTGAGCTACAATCTCATTTTTTCTAGTTCTAGTCATATATTCCTCCTTTCAAAACATCCAACTTCGGCAGGATTTACAAGATACAGGAGTGTATCTAACCGGCTATCTTCAGCTTTAATGTAGTGCTTTGTTTAACACTCAAAAATAAAGATCCAAATCTTTATTTTAAAATGTTAATAAAAAAAGCAAAATGCTTTTTTTATTATTTAATTTCCATCATCTCTGAACTATCTATAGTTACAGATGGTGACATTGTTAAAGATATTGTAGCTTTTGTTACATATCTCCCTTTTGCAGTTGATGGTTTTGCTCTATTAACTGCACCCATAATTGTTGATATATTTTCAGCTAATGCATCAGCAGAAAAAGAAACTTTTCCAATACCTGCATGAATATTACCTTTTTTATCAACTCTATATGTTACTTTTCCACCTTTTGAATCTTTAACAGCATTTGCAACATCCATAGTTACAGTTCCTGTTTTTGGATTTGGCATTAAACCTTTTGGTCCAAGTATTCTACCTATTTTTCCTACTAATCCCATTGTATCAGGAGTTGCAATTAAAACATCAAAATCTATATTTCCAGCTTGAATAGACTCTACTAAATCTGTATTTCCAACAATATCAGCACCAGCTGCTTTTGCTTCGTCCATTTTTACACCTTTAGCAAAAACTGCAACTCTTACAGTTTTTCCTGTACCATTTGGAAGTACAACTGCACCTCTGATCATTTGATCTGCATGTCTTGGATCTACATTTAAATTTAATGCTAAATCAACAGTCTCATCAAATTTAGCTGACTTTAACTCTTTTACTAATGCTACTGCATCTGCTAAAGAGTACTCTTTAGTGTTATCTACTTTTTCTAATAACGCTTTATATCTTTTACTCATTATATTCTCCGCAATTTTTTTATGCTACCACTATATTTTAAAGCCGTGTGGTATTTTGGCTTAATATTTAATCTCTAAAATAGATTATTCTACTTCAATACCTATACTTCTACAACTACCTTCAACAATTCTTGCAGCTTGTTCTACATCATTTGTATTAAGATCTGCAATTTTTTGATCAACTATTTGAAGAATTTGTTCTTTTGTTAATTTTGCAACTTTATTTTTTAGTGGATTATCACTACCTTTTTTTAATCCAGCTGCTTTCATAATTAGTTCACTCATTGGTGGTTGTTTTGTTACAAATGTAAAACTTTTATCAGAATAAACTGTAATCTCTACTGGTATTTTAAACCCTGAATTTTGTTTAGTTTTCTCATTGAAAGCTTTACAAAACTCCATAATATTGATACCTCTTTGACCAAGTGCTGGTCCAACAGGTGGTGATGGATTAGCAGCACCTGCAGGTATTTGAAGTTTTAAAATTCCGTCTACTTTTTTTGCCATTTTTTGTCCTTAAATTTAATGTTTTTTTGTGTTGATTTAACACGATGAGTATTAGCTTTATGCTAAGTACTAAATATTATAATTAATACTTAGTACTTAGCACTAATCTCATTATCTATTCTGCTCTTTCTACTTGTGTATATGATATCTCTACAGGTGTATTTCTTCCAAATATAAGTACATTTAATTTTAACATACCTGAAGATATATCAAATGATTCTACTAACCCATTAAAGTTTGCAAAAGATCCCTCTTTTATTCGTAACATTTCACCCTCATCAAATGAAATTTTAGGTTTTGCAGCACCTCTATTATTTACTTTTTCTAAAATCTGATTTATATCTTTCTCACTAAGTGGAGATGGTTTTTTTGATTCACCAATAAATCTTCCAACTTTTGGCATAGATTGTATAGCATGCCAAAGTGCAGTATCAAGGTCAATTCTAGCAAAAACATATGCTGAATATAAAGGCTTTTCAACAATTACTTTTTTACCTTTTTTTATCTCAATTAGATCTTCTGTAGGAACAAGAACTTGATCTATCCTATTATCCTCAAGATCTGAAGATAATTTTTCTAATGCTCTTTTTATAGTAAGTTCACTACCTGAATGTGTTTGTATTGCATACCAATTATGTGCCATTAATTATCCTAACTCATCACTGAAGATAAACTTACTGACATAATAAGATCAATAAGTGCTAAAAATAATGACACTACAGTCACCACAACGAAAACTGATAAATATGCACTTTTAACTTGCTCTTTAATAGGAAATATAACCTTTTGTAGCTCATCTTTTGCATTTTTATAATAATGTGTTAATTTATTCAAAATGATACCTTTTTTTAAAGTAAAAACTAAAAGATAAAAATTATATTTTTACTTTTTACTTTTTACCTATTTTTTTTGATTTTTAATGGCAGGCCAAGAGGGACTCGAACCCCCAACACCCTGATTTGGAATCAGGTGCTCTACCATTGGAGCTATTGGCCTAAATAATGTTTAGAAAATCAAGACTAACAAAAGTTAGTCTTGAAAAAACTTACGATTTAAGTTTTACTTCTTTGTGAATTGTATGTTTTTTTAATCTTGGACTATACTTTTTAGTTGAAAACTTTTCAGTATGTGTCTTTGGATTTTTCCAAGTAGTGTAGTTGATATCACCACACTCCTCACATTTTAATCCTATTTTAATTCTATCTGCCATAGTTTACAACTTACTCAATAATTTCAGCAACAACACCAGCACCAACAGTTCTACCACCTTCTCTAATAGCAAACTTAGTACCTTTTTCCATTGCAATTGGATTAACTAATTCAACAGTCATCTCAACATTATCACCAGGCATAACCATCTCTACACCTTCTGGTAATGTACAAGAACCTGTAACATCAGTAGTTCTTACATAAAATTGTGGTCTGTATCCACTAAAGAAAGGAGTATGTCTTCCACCTTCTTCTTTACTTAAGATATATGTTTCACATCTGAATTTTTTATGTGGATTAATAGTTCCTGGCTTAACAAGAACTTGTCCTCTTTCAACATCTTCTTTTTTAATACCTCTTAAAAGAATACCAGCATTATCACCAGCTTCACCTTGTTCCATCTCTTTTCTAAACATCTCAATACCAGTAACTGTAGTAGTTTGAGTGTCTCTAATACCAACAATCTCGATAGTTTCACCTAATTTAATTGTTCCTCTTTCGATTCTTCCTGTTACAACAGTTCCTCTTCCTGAGATAGAGAAAACATCTTCAACTGGCATTAAGAAATCTTGATCTACATCTCTTTCTGGAGTTGGAATATAAGCATCAACTTCTTCCATTAATTTTAAGATTTTTTCTGACCATTCACCTAAAGTACCAGCTTTTGCTTCTTCTAGTGCTTGGAATGCTGATCCAGCTACGATTGGAGTGTCATCACCTGGGAAATCATATTCTGATAAAAGTTCTCTAACTTCCATCTCAACAAGTTCTAACATCTCTTCTTTATCTTCATCATCTAATTGATCTTCTTTATTTAAGAATACAACTATATAAGGAACACCTACTTGTTTTGAAAGTAAAATATGCTCTCTTGTTTGAGCCATAGGTCCATCAGTTGAAGCGATAACTAAGATAGCTCCATCCATTTGTGCAGCACCTGTAATCATATTTTTTACGTAATCAGCATGTCCTGGACAATCAACATGTGCGTAGTGTCTAGTTTCTGTTTCATACTCAACATGAGAAGTAGCAATAGTAATTCCTCTTTCTCTCTCTTCTGGAGCATTATCAATTTGATCATAATCCATAAAAGCTGATTCATTTTTTGTTGCAAGAACTGCTGTAATTGCTGCAGTTAATGTAGTTTTACCGTGGTCAACATGACCAATTGTACCGATATTTACGTGTGGTTTACTTCTGTCAAATTTTTCTTTTGCCATAATTTTTCCTTAAAGATTTTTTTATTATTACCCTCTGAGTAGATAAGCCTTTGGCTAATCTATTCAAAGGGACTATTATTATTTATTTCACTCAATGTTCACTTATTATAAGTGGTGCCTACGATAAGAGTTGAACTTACGACCTCTTCCTTACCAAGGAAGTGCTCTACCCCTGAGCTACGTGGGCGTAATTTTAACTTACTGAACCTAAAAATAAAATAAAATGATACATTGGAATTATGTAAATTTACAAATTTACTATTATACTGAGTATTTATACGAATGTTCGCAGTTTGTTTCAGCTTCCAGTGAATCGATTGGAGCGGGTGACGCGACTCGAACGCGCGACAATCTGCTTGGAAGGCAGAGGCTCTAGCCAACTGAGCTACACCCGCAATTTAAAAGTGGTGGTGAGGGAAGGATTTGAACCTTCGAAGCCTAAGGCAACGGATTTACAATCCGTAGGATTTGACCACTCTCCAACCTCACCATATACCTGGTAATAGCGCTGATCTTAATTTAAGATGAACACTTTAACAATAAAATGGAGCTTCAGATAGGAGTCGAACCTACGACCTGCTGATTACAAATCAGCTGCTCTACCAGCTGAGCTACTGAAGCATACAAAAACAAATGGTGGCGCGGGACAGAATCGAACTGTCGACACAAGGATTTTCAGTCCTTTGCTCTACCGACTGAGCTACCGAGCCATCTGTTTGTTTTCGTGCTGGAATTATAATCAAGCTATACTTATAATAACCTTAAAATAATAATAAATTTTCATAATTTGTATTTTTTACCATAATTTCATAATTATGTTACTATAAAATATGGATTTCTTAAATTCTCTTTATTATATGAGATCTCTTTTAAAGAATTATCTTGAATATAGTCTATGGGTAAAATAGTTTTATCATACAGATAAACTTTTTTACCAGATTCTTCTACTATTATATGTGCAGCTGCTGTATCCCACTCCATAGTAGGTGCCAATCTTGGATATATATTTGCTAAACCTTGTGCTACCATACAAAGTTTAAGACTACTTCCTTTTGAAATTAAATCAATCTTTATAAATTTTTCTTTTAAATTTTCTATAAACTCTTTTGTTTCGTTTGAAAGATGTGATTTTGATGCCACAATTGTAAAATTGTTTAATTTACTATTTATTGGCAATTTATATTTAACAGTACCATCTATAAGATAAGCACCTTTGCCTTTTTGTGCGTAATATAACTTATCTATAACAGGAGCATAAACTATACCTAAAATTGATCTATTCTTATGTATTAATGCTATATTAATGGTAAATTCGCCATTTTTCTTTACAAACTCTTTTGTACCATCAATAGGATCAACCATCCAAAAATAATCCCAATTTTTTCTTATTTGATAGGGTATAGTTTTTTCCTCTTCACTTAAAATAGGATATGGAGATATTTTTTTCAAACCATCTATTATAATTTTATTGGCTATCTTATCTGCTTTTGTTAAGGGTGAATTATCATCTTTATACTCTACATCAAAATCTGTATTATAAATTTTAAGTACCTCTAGTGATACTTTTTTTACTATTTTTATTAAATCTTCTATCATAATATTGCTCCAATTTTATTTTGTAATATCCATATCTTTTTTATATATTTTTGTTTTGATATCAAAAATACCCAAAAGTGTACTAAAAAGATTATCTTGTGATAAACTTTTATCTTGTTTTGATTCTATTTTAGATTTATCTATATTAAAATTATTTCCAAACCAAATCATAGCACCTATATGTCTTTGAGCTTCGGGTGCCATAAAATAAGGCATTCCATGAAGATAAATTCCATTTTCACCTAAACTTTCACCATGATCTGAGATATACAACATAGAAGTTTGATAAGAGTTATTGTAAGTTTCTAAAAATTTTATTGTTTTATCCAAAAAATAATCTGTATATAAAATAGCATTATCGTATCCATTTTGAATCTCCTCTTTTGTACACTTTTCCAATTGATTTGTTTTACAAACTGGTTTAAATTTTTCAAAAGATTTTGGATATCTTTTATAATATGCAGGACCATGATTTCCCATTTGATGCAATACAATTAAGATATCTTTATCTTTATTTTGTTTTATAAAGTTATCAAGACCCACTAGCATACCCTCATCTCTTGGTTCTTTATCTGTACATATCGTATTTGTTTTACAATTTTTATAATCTTGATATCCTATTCGTTTCATAACACCTTTTGGATCAGAGTTATTATCTCTCCATAATACCTTAATAGATTTTATTCTATTTATTATATCCATTACATTTTCTATTCTTATAGCTTTTTTATAACTATATTCTTCTCTAGTTAAAGGTGAAAACATACAAGGTACACTATAAGCTGTAGATGTACCACAAGAATAAAATTCATTAAAATTAATAAGATCATCTCTTTTTTCTAATAATGGATTTGTATCTTTAGTATATCTATTTAAAGAAAAATGATCAGATCTTGCAGCTTCTCCTATAACCAATATAACTAATTTATGCTTGGTATTATTAGCTCTTACAACTTTAGCATCTAAACCTATCTGTTTTACAACTATTGGACCAGAATTTATTGTTTTATTAAAAAATGAACCTATACTATATATCCAATAAGTAGGATTTGTATAGTATCTAAGAGATTTATGTTCTCTAAAAAATGATGTATAAAATTTACTACTACTAAACAATAAAATAGCAATAAGAACTAAAGATAATAAAATAGACTCTACTTTATCAAAAAGTTCTTTTGTAAATGATTTGTAATCTATAGGTATATAATAAACTATAAAACTAGGGATAATACCTAGAAAAAATATATACAATAATAATGAATTACTAAAAAGATCTAAAGACTCTTTTATATCTGTTTGTAATGCATTTCTTATCATACTATCATCTATAACTATATTATAGCTATTCATAAAATAAGTTGTAAATGATGATATTATAAGTGTAGTTATCAAAATAGGTTTTGTTGTATATCTGGAACTAACGATTACAAAAGATAAGTATATAACAGTAGTAACTAGCAAAGATAAAGAAAAAATATTTAAAATATTTAATCCACTAAAACTGTATACTTTTAAAACTTCACTAAAAAAAGAGTAATTGTAAAATAATACAAAAAAAATAGATATAAAAAAAATTAAAGCTGTTTGAGATATACCTTTATTTCGCATCAAAATAATCTTTCACTTGAGGTAAAAGCTGTTTTTTTATCTCATTATATGTTTTTATAAAACTATTATATTCTTTACCAGCAGGATCCATAAAACTTATATGAAGTTTAGGTATAGGTCTTGGAAATATGGGGCAAGTTTGCTTTGCATTATCACATACAGTAACTATTAAATCAAACTTCTCATCTATAACTTTATCTAATGTTTTTGAATAATATTTATCACTCCATATATTGAATTCTTCTAATACTTTTTTTGCATTAGGATTTACTTTTCCACTAGCTTTTACCCCACTACTTTTTGCTTCTATACCATCTAAATAATTATTAATAAGTGCTTCAGCTATAATACTTCTGCAACTATTTCCTGTACATAAAACTAATACTTTCTTTTTCATAAATATATTCCATAATAAAAAATTTTATAATTTTAACATAATGTTATTAAATAATACTGTTATAAAATTTATAACAAGATTTAAATACCAAGATTAAATATTTTTCCGTAACTCCAATTTAAGCTCCTAGGTGTATAATCTAAAAAAACTAAAATGGAGTAGCGATGTTTAAAAAAATAATGCCCCTAAATGCGATAATCTCACTTAGGATGTTTGGACTTTTTATAGTTCTTCCTGTTCTTTCGGTATATGCACTTGATATGCCAAACTCTAGTCATACCATAGTAGGAATTATTATAGGTGGATATGCAATCACCCAGATGCTTTTTCAAGTACCATTTGGTATGGTAAGTGATAAAATAGGTAGAAAAAAGACTATTATTTTTGGTCTTATTATTTTTGCTTTAGGATCTTTTATAGCAGGAATTGCAGATGATGTATATACACTTTTAGCTGGTCGGCTTCTTCAAGGTGCAGGTGCTATTGGTTCTGTTATAACAGCAACTATTAGTGATGTAGTAAAAGAGGAAGAAAGAAGTAAAGCTATGGCTATTATGGGTGCTAGTGTTGGTACCTCTTTTGCATTATCTATGCTAGCTGGTCCTGCTATTGCTTCATCATTTGGAGTACCTGTTTTATTTTTCTTTGTATCTTTTCTTGCATTGTTTTCTATATTTGTTCTTATAAAATATGTACCAAATCCACCAGTTATAAAACATACATACCTAGAAAATGATAAGTTTAATATGTTTGCAAATAAAAACTTAATGAAGATGAATATTACAAATATGATAGTAAAAGGTCTTATGACATTTGCATTTATGATAATCCCTATAGTATTAACAAAAACTTATGGATGGGAGATGAATGAATTATACAAAATATATCTTCCAGCTATGGTTGTAGGGCTTCTTACTATGGGACCTGCTGCTGTTTTTGCTGAGAAAAAAGGTAAATTCAAGCTTATATTACTACTTGGAATACTATTTTTATCTATAGCCTATTTTGTAATAGGTCTTAGTGCTACATATATGATGTTTTCTATAGGTGTTGTGCTATTTTTTGTAGGATTTAATCTACAAGAACCTATTATGCAATCACTAGCAAGTAAATATGCAAAAATACACCAAAGAGGTACTGTTCTTGGTATATTTAATAGTTTTGGATATTTTGGTACATTTTTAGGTGGTGCAATAGGTGGTGCACTACTTGATATATCATCATTATCTACTATATCTTATGGTATTATAGCTATTTGTGTATTGTGGGCTATGCTTATATTTACTTTAGAAAATCCAGCATTAACAAAAATGGCATATATCCATCTTGATGATACAGATCATACAAAACATCAAGATCTACATAGTATCAAAGGATGTAAAGAGTGGTATATAAATGATACAGAATCTTTAGTAGTTGTAAAATATGATGCAAAAATAATAAACGAAGATGATATCAGAAAACAAATTGTATAGCCAAAACTATACAAACCAAAAAGTACCTAGAAAAATAGGTACTTTTTATAGCCCTTTTGCACAAATAACTTTATAGGTGCAATAGGTGCATTGTTTAGTATCTTGTGTCATTGCAAAATCAACTTTTGTTGTTTTTAAAGTTTTTAGGTGATTATCTAAAAGTTGTAATTTCTCTTCTAATACCACTTCAGGTATAATTTTACAATTATAAAGATCATAATAACAAACACTATCTATCATATGGGATCTTGAAGCTAGATAATAAAATTCTAATTGAAAATCTACACTATCTTTATAAGTTTTTATAGTATCTATTTTTAAAGATGATGATGTTTTATAATCAAGTATTTTATGGTAACCATTTGGATACTTATCTATTCTATCTATTTTACCTGTTAGTTTTATATTATTGTATATTATCTTAAAAGGTACCTCAACACTTGAACTAAAACCATTTTCATAATATCTTTTTTCTTCCTCTTTTACAAAAGGTTCTAATCGTTTTTTCCATAACTCTAATTCAAGGGTTAGGTATGGATTTGATTTTGCATATTTATTAAAACTATCATTTATAAACTGATTTGTTAGAGTTTTGTTTTTTACAGCATTTTCTAAAGTATCATGTATAATATTTCCTATCTCAAAATTTTGAGGCTTTAGACCAATATGATGATCATGAAGTTTTAAGATATGTTTAAAATAGTATTGTCGTTTACAACTAAGATATGACTTTAAACTTGTAGCTGACCATTGTAGTGTAGATAGATCTATATCTAAAACAATATCTTGTACTAGATGTGTTAGGATACTATTTTTATACAATATAGTACTATAGTCATTGTTTCTAATAAACTCTTTATGCTGAGGATACAACTGTGTAATAAATCTACTTTTTATACTTGTATCATCGTCTACATAACACATAGATATATATTTAGCATTATCTAAAAATCTTTTATAATAATACCTTTGTAGATTGTATCTATCATCAAGAGATGGCAGATCTACTAATTCTTTTAATTTTGAAGATAAAAATTTATCTTTTACACTTATCTTTGGTATTTTATTATCATTAAAATCTACTACAATAATACCATCAAATTGGGTAAGTCTAGTCTCAAGTATCCCTAAAACTGTTATTTTTCCCCCTGCTGTATCATCTATGGTTATTTTTATTAATTCATTATAAAATATTTTAAAAAACTCTTTTAGTTTTATATCTATAGTTGAAATAGTATTAAAAATTAGATTTTTTAAATAATATTTCAAATTTTCAAGTTGTTCTAATATATCTTCATTTTGTTCAAAAGAGTATAAATATGATATAACTGTATCAAAATTCTCTTTTGTCAAATCTTTATTCCAATTTTGTTTTATATATTTTGTTAGTATCTCTTGATCTAAAGAAAAAAATGCTAATTTTATTTTATCTAATGGTTCGTTATCTACCATAATTTTATTTATAAACTCTACGATTTTTACTATTTTATGATCTTTTATAGTTTTTCCCATAGCAAAGTTAAAATAGTGTTCATTATCAAACACTTGTAGTGTAGAACTAAAACTTTCATCAGGTAATAAAACTGCAATTTTAGAGGGGTCTATCCCTTTGTTAACCATATATACAATATGATATTTTATAAATGCTATTTGTTCAATAGATGATTTTATAGCTGATAATTGTATATTTTGATTTTGTAATATAAAATTGGTTTGATCTAGTATAATCATTTTAGAAAGATCAATTCTATAATATATATTATCTTTTAACTCTAAATCTTTAAAAATATTTTTATTTTTTTGATTGTATTGATTAAAAATTATATTTATTATAAGTTGTTTATTTTTTGATATCTCTTTTAAAATATTTAATTCAAATTTTGTTAAGTACCCCTCTTGGTATATCTCTATAGTATCAAATTGTTCTAAATATTTAAAATTTATTTTATACATTAAGGGTAAAAAGATACTATCTGTATAGTTGTATTTATCTAAAATAGTATAATAATTTTTAAAAATTTGATCTAAAATTCTTAGGTGACTTTCATATAAAGCATAAATATCATATACTAATAAATCATCTATTGTTACATACTCACTATTTAGTTCACTAAAAAAACGGAAGATATATTCACTTTGTTTTATAAAAGTTGAAAATTGGTCACTTAAACCTAAAGATTTAATATCAATATTTTTTATAGCTGTTTGTAAAAAAAGTATTTTTTGATTTTTATCACAAAACTCTTTTTGTGTATCTTGTATAATAGCTCGTGCAAAAAA
>JAMOPZ010000462.1 GCA_027064245.1 Campylobacterales bacterium | reverse complement strand
TAATATTACAAAACTATCCACATCAAATGGTTCATACTCAAACTCACCTTTAATTAGATCTGTAAAATTTATATTTTTTGTTGGTTTTTTTATCCTTACACTAAATGGTGCTTCTACATTTAATACCGTTTCATCACTTAAATTTTCACAAAAACCACTATATCTATATGGTTTTTTTTCATCTTTTGCTTTTTGTCTATCTTTTTGTAATGCTTCATCTGAACAAAAACAATTAAAAGCTTTTTTATCTGTTAAAAGTTGCATAGCAAATTTTTGATGATATTTTATATTTTCACTTTGTTTTGCAACTGTACTATACTGTATAGTAAAAAGATTTAAAATCTCTAAAATCTCTTTATCTTTTCCCTCTATATTTCTTTGTTTATCTGTATCTTCTATACGAATTAACAGATCTTCGTTATTTTGTTTTGCTAAAATATGATTTAATATAGCAACTCTTAAATTTCCTATATGCATATCTCCTGTTGGACTTGGTGCAAATCTTAACAATATTAATCCTTTCTTGTAACTATACTAAATGATAGTTTTGTTATTTCAGTGTGTTTTTTTATAAATTTATTTAACTCTTCTACTGTTAAATTTTCTATTAGTTTTAATTCTTTTTTTGGATAATCAAAATCTAACCCCTTATAATAAAGCATAAAAGCTCTATTTAATCTTTGTGAAAAAGTCTCTGTTCTTAAAGGTTCACTACCACTTAAAAACATCTTAGCAGCATCTAACTCTTTTTTTACAATACCATTTTTTACAAAATCTTTTATAATATCTTGTACCATCTGTTTTGCTTTATTTGTATTATCTAATTTTGTTTGTAAATACCCTTGAAAAGCACAAGATGATTTTTTGTTTGTAATATAACCATAAGCACTATATGCTAATCCATTTTTTACCCTTATCTCTTCCATAAGTCTACTACCAAAACCACTACTTCCTAATATAAATGATGCTATTTTTGCTTTATAATTATCTTTGCTATTTACTTTTAGATCAAATGGTGAACCAAAATATATATAAGATTGTTGTGTATTTTTATATATAATATCTGTTTTTGATATATCAGATGTTGCTATATGTTTAAAACCACTTGCTTTATTATTATGTAATTGTTTTAAAACAGGTTGTAGTTGTTTGACTAATTCATCATAATCTATATCTCCACCTGTTGCAATAATAAGATTATTGATATTTAAAATCTCACCTACTCTTGTTTTTATCTCATTTAATGTTAATCTCTTTACACTTTGAAGATTACCCATACTAGAGTTTTCTAAAGGTGTGTTTTTATACAATATTTTTTTTAGATTATTTGATGCAACCCAATCAAAATCATCCTCTTTTTGTTGTAATTTACTTATAGTTAAATGTTGTTGTTTTTTAAATGTCTCTTCTGTAAAGTTTGGATCTTTTAATATCTGAACTAAATATTTTAAGGCATCCTTATATTGCTCTTTTAAACAGCTGATCTCAATAACAAATGTTTCAAGACCTGTATGTGTTTCTATTGATATAGCTTTATTTTCAAGTTTTCTAGCAAATGCAACTGCACCATCTTTTTTTGTACCCTCATTTAATACCCTAGCACTTAATCTTGTAATACCAGCTTTGTTTTTATCATTTATATACCCACTATTCTTAAAAATCAACTGTAGATTAAATATTGGTAAATTATTATTTTGTTCAAATATAACTTTAATATCTGTATCATTATATTTTATATCTTTTAAAATGGCTCCCATTAATATCCCTTGTAATAAAATTGTTATAGTAAAAATTATTTTTTTCATTGTTTAGTAAAATCTTTCTAAAATATTATAAGCAGTATCTCTTTTTGCTGGATTCTCACCTATATTTTTAATAAGCTCTATCATCTGCTCTTGGTTCATACTATTTGTTACCCCTGCAGCGCTTACAACATTTTCTTCCATCATAGTACTACCTAAGTCATTTGCACCAAATTTAAGAGCAAGTTGTCCTATATAGCTTCCTTGAGTTACCCAAGAACTTTGAATATTTTTAAAATTATCAAGATAAAGTCTAGCAACTGCTAAAAGTCTTAGATATCTATTTCCACTTTGAGCTGATATGTTTGGTATCTCATTGGCCAATTTTGTATAAGCAGATTGAAATGACCACATAATATATGCTCTAAATCCACCTGTTTTATCTTGAAGTTCTCTTATCTTTTCCCAATGACTTATAATCTGTTCATCAGTTTCAACTGTACCAAACATCATAGTTGCAGTTGATTTTATACCTAAATTATGAGCTTCTTCATGCACTTTTAACCAATCTTTAGTATCAAGTTTTTTAGGTGCTATGATATCTCTTACATCATCATTTAAAATTTCAGCTCCAGCTCCAGGAATAGAAGCTAATCCTTTCTCTTTTAATCTTTGTAAAACTTGTATATATGATATTTTAGATATTTTTGCTATATAGTCTATCTCTATAGCACTAAATCCATGTATGGTAATAGTTGGATATTTTTTATGTATATGTTCTACTAAATCTTCATAAAATTCTATTTTTAACTTAGGATGAACACCTCCTTGAAATAATATTTGAGTACCACCAATTTCAAGTAATTCATCTATTTTTTGATCTATCTGTTCATATGTTAATATATAAGCATCATTATCTTTCTCTTTTCTATAAAAAGCACAAAATTTACAATCTACCCAACAAATATTTGTATAATTTATATTTCTATCAACTACAAAAGTTGTCACTTTTTTTGGGTGCAGTTCAAGCTTTTTTTTACTTGCTAATATCCCTAAATCTAATAGTGAGCTATTTTGTATAAGGTCTAAAGCCTCTTTATTTGTTAATCTTGACATCTAAAAACTCCCACCTATATTAAATTCAAAATTTGATGTTTTATCTCCATTTTTAGGATTTATAGCATTTCCAAAGATAAATTGGATAGGTCCAAATGGTGATATCCAAGATACAAACTCTCCATATCCTGATCTTGAAATTTCATCAAAATTAGTTTCCCCTATCATACCATGATCAAAAAACAACCCCCATCTCATTTTAGCACTAGCAATCAAAGGAAAACTAAGTTCAATACTATTTGTAAAATATCTCATAAATGGATGATCTGAATCATCAGGCTGAAATGCATAAGACTCATATCCTCTTAAACTACTAGGACCTCCTAAATAAAATGTAGTATCATCAGGTAAATAACCAGTATCTTTTAGATATTTTACACTATTTTTATATCTAAAAATTATATCATAATCTGTTAATCGTTCTAATGAATAAAAATATTTAAAATACGATGAACTTAATACATACTTAGCATCTCCACCAACTCCTGTATATTTTAAGCTAGTACCCATTTTTATACCATGTCGTGGTACATAATAATTATCTGTAGAATTATAACTAATATATGGAGTTAAAGAGCTAGAGATAAAATCTTCATTTAGTGACTTGTCAATATCATACTCTATAGTTTCATCATCAAAATTATAATTTATTCCAACTCTTGCATATCTTGTAATTGCCTTTCCAATACCTAAACCTAAACCTGTTTGATATGTAGTTTGGTCCCCTTCAGTAGAATCACTAGCTGCTATTATTTCTGTAGTTTTTTTATATAAATTTACACTACCACTATATTTACTATCTCTTATAGATGGATTAAATAAAGAGATATTATAGTTTGTTTTTCTTTTTGAATAATCAACAGAAAAACCTAAGTTCATACCACTACCAAAGATATTTTTATCATTTATACTAGCATTAATCATCCAGCCATCGTAACTTCCATATCCTCCACCAAATACTAAATTACCTGTTGCTGCTTCTTTTACATGTACTAAAAGATCCATTTTATTTTTTGATACTCTTTTTTTAGTAATTTTTACATCTTCAAAAAAACCACTCTGTTTTAGTTTTCGTAAAGAGTCAGTATAATCTGTAAGATTAAAAAGATCTTGTGGAGCTAAATATATATCTCTTCGTATAACTCTATCTAGTGTTCTATCATTTCCTGAAATGATTACATCATTTATATAAACTTTATCTCCAGAAATTACATTATAAGTGATACTAACATTATTTGTTTTTATATCTTTATCTACTTTAAAATTAGCAACTGCATATGCATACCCTTTATTTGCAACCTCTTTTTGTATAATTTGTTGATCTTGTCTTAATTTTTTTATATTAAAAGTTTTACCTTTTTCAAGAAATAATTTAGGATATAAAGTTTTAATATCAACAATATCTTTATCTATATATATTTTGATATCATCTACTTTATATTGTTTACCCTCTGTAATATTATATTCTATATTTGCATTATTGGTATTAAAATCTATTTTTGAAAATGCCGCAGATACTTTAGCATCTAAAAATCCATGTTGATAATAAAGATCTTTAATCCTTGGAGAATCAAATTGAAGCTGATCCATTTGCATCTCTCCATCATTTCTACCAAAAAACCAAGTAAAGCAACAATCCTCTTCTTTATTTTGAATAACATCTTCAAAATCACTTTGTTCTAAATATTTTGCTCCATTATATGAAATATGTTTTATAATAATAGGATCACCTTTATTTATATCAAAATGAACAGTAACTGATTTATCATTTAATTTTTTTACATTTACTTCAACTACTGAGTTTATATATCCTTCTTGTTTTAAAGCTAAAAGTAAAATTCTTTTTGCATATTTTATTTTTTGTTTTGTATACATAGTACCTTTATGTATACCCATAGTATCATATAAAAGTTTTAATTCATCATCTCTAGTTTTATAACCTTTCATAAATATTTTGGAGATAAATGGCTTCTCTTTTACATGAATAGTTAAAATTTTGTTTTCATTAGTTACCCAAATATCATTAAAATAATCAAATTGATATAATTTTTTTATAAGATTATCAATATCTTGATCACTTAAAGTATGTTTATTGTTAAGTTTGAGTGTTTCTATTGCTACATTTGGAGCAATTTGAGTTAATCCGTCAAATTTAAGTGTATTAAAATTTTGCGATGCTAAAAGTGTAGTTGATAAAATAGTAGTTGTGATAATGGTATTTTTCACATTTATCCTTAAAATTATAGTATAATAAGATACGATTTTAACAAAAAAATCTTTAAGTTGATATAAAAAGGTATATTAAAAATGAGATATAGTAAATGTCAAAATTTATTTGGTGATGATTTTAAAAAACTTAAAAATAGTAATATTATTATTTTAGGGGTTGGTGGAGTTGGTGGCTATGCACTTGATTGTTTATATAGAAGTGGTATTTTAAATATAACAATTGTAGATTATGATACTTTTGATATATCAAATCAAAACCGTCAAATAGGTAGTGATGCTATAGGTATGATAAAAGTAAAAAGATTAAAAGAACTTTATCCAAAAATAACAATTATTGAAAAAAAAATAGATGAAATATGGTTAAAATCTTTTGATTTTAACCAATATGATATAATTATTGATGCAATAGATGATATAAAACCAAAAATTTATCTTATTATTAATTATTATAAAAAACTGATCTCTACAAGTGGAAGTGCCAATAGAATAGATCCTACAAAAATAGAATATATAAATATTTTTAAAACATACAATGATCCTTTTATAAAAAGAATTAGAAATGAATTAAAAAAAGTTAAATTTAAT
>JAMOPZ010000461.1 GCA_027064245.1 Campylobacterales bacterium | reverse complement strand
ATACACTCTTAATATCTTTAAATGAAGTATCATTAAAAATTTGTTTATCTACTAGCATACTATCTTGATTATTTTTAAACTTTTTATTTCCTATATTGGTTGTATAGTTTATTTGTAGCATTGTATTTAACCCCTTTTCTTGTATCTATTTTAGCAAAATTGCTATAACTGCATATTAAATTTTTTAATAATATGCCGACATACCTCTTTTTTTGATATTTTTAAATAGGCTTTTTGGTATATTGTGTTTTAAAAAATAATATTCCAAATATATTTTAAACTTCTCTAACTCTTGAAAATTTTTCTCTAATAGTTTTATGATGTTATCTTTTTGATCTTTTGTTTTTATATTAAATGACTTTGTTCTCTCTATCAAACCACATTTTTGATTGTAATAATACTTTTTCTTACCTTTTGTTGTAACCTTAAATGATATATGCTCGTACTCTAGTATCAGTCCACATTCACGAAATTTGATTTTGTCATATTGTGTAACATACAATTTAAAAGCACTACCTACAGATAAAGTATAAAATAAAATATCTCTTATATATGAGTTATGGCTAAATCCTATTTTGATTATTTGTTGTATATATTTTATTATAGAGCTGTTAAAATCTTTTAGATCTCTATTTGCAAAATATAGCCATTTTACTTCAGGAGATAAAAAACTTTCTGTCTCTTGAAATAGTGGTTTTGCTATATCCATACAAAAGTAACCATTTACAAATGAATAACCAAAATCCAACATCTCACATAACAATCTATAGTTATCATACAACTCAACTATAGTATCTAGCTTTACATCTTTATCTTGTAAGGCTGTTTTTATTAGCTGTGTTAGTTCTACTACATCACTTAACATTGGTATTCCAAGATATATGTAGTTATAAATATTACTTTCATCTTAACCCCTTGCACTATTTATGATATTGTACAAAGATGTTATGACAGCTTTATACCCTGTGAAATAAGCACAAAAAGTGCTTATCTTTAGTTGTGTTCTAAATACTCTTTTGCTTTTATAACTACATCTATATCTTTATCTTTAAGAAGTTTTTTAACGATTTTTTTAGGTACACTTTTGTTCCATCTTGAGCAAAGAGTAGCTCTAACTTCTGGGTCTTGATGTTTGCTAAGTAATTTTGATAGTTTACAAATATCACATTTTGTAAAATCATCTATATTATTAGCTATATGTACACAATGAAGAGGATTCTCTAAAGCTATGATTTTTTTGATAGTTTTAAAGCTTAGTTTATTTGCCACTTTTGTATTTCTTAGCAATCTAGTTATAAGTCCATGTCTTTTATCTTTTAGAAGTAGTTTTATAGTTTTTTTATTTATAATCTTTTTTTCTGCTATATTTTCTCTTACTTCATAATGATGACTTAATGCCAATTTTTCAAATACTTTTGCATTTTCTTTTATATCAGGTATATTTCTGCTTAAACTTTCTAAAAGCTCATATCCTATTTTTACTGCTACACCATCTATTCTTAACTCTATTTTTAAATCTTTTGTTTG
>JAMOPZ010000460.1 GCA_027064245.1 Campylobacterales bacterium | reverse complement strand
ATTTTCATAGCAGGTTCTATATGAACACTATGTTTATAGTTTTCTATAGCTAAAACTTTTTGTGATTCAGGAGATAACTCCACACTAAAACTATCACTAAATATAGCAATTACAGTAAGACAAGCACCATTTATAGCTATACTATCGCCTATATTTGGTTTATATGAAGATCTTATACTTAAAACACTACCTTCAAAAGCAGCAACAGTTGCTAACTCTCTTACTAATCCTGTAAACATAATAGTTTTATCTTAAAGACTATTCTATAATTGCAGGAACTATAAAATATCCATCTTCACTTTTAGGAGCATTTGCCATAATAGCTTCTACTTCTTGCTCATCTTTATGTGGTATATCTTCTCGTAAGGGCTGCCCACCACTAATAGTAGTAAATGTAGCTTCTACACTACTTACATCTATCTCATTTAAGTTCTCAACAAATCCTACAATTTGTCCCAACTCTTGACCTAATATCTCTTTTTTACTCTCATCAATTTGTAGTGATGATAACTTAGCTAATTTATCTATTGTATTATTATCTATTGTCATATTAATCCTTTATTTTTCTAATCCATTTTTTACAAAATCAAATATAATTGGATTTGGTGTTTGTAAACTACTTGTAAACTCTGGGTGAAATTGAACCCCAACAAACCAAGGGTGATCTTTTATCTCAACAACCTCTATAAGACCATTTGATTCCCCTGTGATAAACATACCATGCTTTTCAAGTACTTCTCTATATGCTGGATTTGCTTCATATCTATGTCTATGTCGTTCATAACTAATACCATCTCCATAAGCACTAGAAAGATTAGTTCCACTTTTTGGTTCAAAAGGGTATTCTCCAAGTCTTAATGTACCACCCATAGGAGAGCTATGAGTTCTAAGCTGTGTATCTCCAGAAGAGTCTAAAAATTGTTCTATTAAATAAATAGCAGGCTCTTTTGTATCTTTGTCAAACTCTACACTATTTGCCTCTTTTATATCACATACATTTTGTAAATATTCTAATACAGCTAGTTGCATTCCTAAACAAATACCTAAATATGGAAGTTTATTAACCCTTGCATATTGTATAGCTTCAATTTTACCTTTTACCCCTCTTTGCCCAAAACCACCAGCAACCAATACACAAGAGCTATCTTTGATAATATTTTTTGCCCCTTTTTTTTCTATATCTTCTGCATCACACCAATTTATATTAATTTTTACATTTAGATGTGCTCCTGCATGAGTTAAAGCTTCTGTTAGTGATTTATAAGATTCTTTTAATTCAAGATATTTTCCAACAAATGCTATATTTATCTCATTTGCAGGTGCAATTATATGTTTTACTAAACTATCCCATTTATCCATATCTGGTTTTATCTCACCTAATTCAAAATGTTTTGCAATTGGTGTTAGGATATCCTCTTTTAAAAAATTCATAGGCACTTGATAAATTGTAGATGCATCACCTGCTTCAATTACTGCTTTTTCATCTACATCACAAGAGTATGCTAACTTTTTCTTTAATTCATTTGGTAATTTTTGTTCTGTTCTACATACTAACATATGTGGCATAATACCAATTCTTCTTAACTCTTGCACACTATGTTGAGTAGGTTTAGTTTTTAGCTCACCTGCTGCTGAAATATATGGTATAAGTGTTACATGTATATTCATAGTTGTTGATTTTGGATTTTCATGTCGTATCTCACGAACAGCCTCCATAAACGGTAATCCCTCTATATCTCCTACAGTACCACCTAACTCTACTATAAGCATATCATGCCCACTTCCTGCTGCATAGATACGATCTTTTATCTCATTTACAATATGTGGTATCACTTGGATAGTTTGTCCTAAATATCCACCTTCTCTTTCTCTTTGAATTACAGAACTATACACTTGTCCTGTTGTAAAATTATTCATTTTACCTAAAGTTTTATCAATAAATCTTTCGTAATGTCCAATATCAAGATCTGTTTCTGCACCATCTGCGGTTACAAACACCTCTCCATGCTCCAATGGAGACATAGTACCTGGATCTACATTTAGATATGGATCAATTTTTAGCATACTTACATCAAAACCACTTTGTTTCATTAAAGCTGCTATTGATGCACTTGTAATACCTTTACCTAAACTACTTAAAACACCACCTGTTACAAATATATATTTTGTCAATTTATTACCTTAATTTGGGTTTATTTTTGCCAATATTTTACTAAAATTAAGCTTATAAGTTTATCAAACTATTGTATATATCTTTTATATTTTTGCCAGTTAATTTTGAAATAAGTTTAGCTTTTTGTTTTGGAGGGATAGATAACTCTGATATATCATCTAAAGTTATAGGATGTGTTGCTGTAGATACTCTTGATGGGATTATAACTACCCATTCACCTTTTATGGTTTCATCTTTTAACAATTTATAAATATTTACTACACTATTTTTATATCTTGTTTGGTATTTTTTTGTTAACTCTTTTATTAAAAATATCTCTTGATCTGGTATAGTATCATTAAGTTCTTTTAAAAGTTTTAACAATCTATGGGGAGATTCATATAAAATAGCAAGATTTGCACAATTTAAAATTTTTTGTAATTTATAAGCTCTATGCTTACCTTTATGTGGTAAAAATCCAAAAAATGTAAACTCTGTATCTAAAAATCCACTGTTAGCATATGCTGTTAAAAGTGCATTTGCTCCAGGAATTATATCGTAAGGGATATTATATTGTAAACAATATTGTACTAAAATAGCTCCAGGATCGCTAACACAAGGCATACCTGCATCACTTAGATATATACAATTTTTAGTTTTTAATAACTCTATGTTTGTTTTTGTTAGAAATTTCTCTTCATTATGAGAATGTACAGAAAAAAAGGTAAAATCTGGAAAATCTATACCATATTTTTCACCAAAAAGGTGAAGAAGTTTTTTAGATACTCTAGTATCTTCACATAAGATATATTCCCCCTCTTTTAAAAGCTCTAAAGCTCTAAAAGAGATATCTCCTAAATTTCCTATAGGAGTAGGAATAAAACTTAACATTATTTCATTTGGTATCTAGCTTTGAATTTCTCAACTCTACCAGCAGCATCAACTATTTTTTGTTCACCAGTAAAAAATGGATGACAAGCAGAACAAATATCTATTCTCATAGTTTCTACATTTGATT
Source organism: Campylobacterales bacterium (assembly GCA_027064245.1). Lineage (GTDB taxonomy): Bacteria > Campylobacterota > Campylobacteria > Campylobacterales > Arcobacteraceae > JAIOSF01. The sequence continues at coordinate 2,573 of JAMOPZ010000460.1, read as the reverse complement.
TTGTTACAAAAGAGTTACCACAAGCACAAGTTACTGTACACTCTTTATAATCTGGATGGATATCTTTTTTCATTTTCTTTCCTTATTTTTGTTTATTACAAAGGGTCGCGTCTTTGTCGCCCTTTATTTTTAAAGTTTGTGATTTTATCTAAAAAATCATTAAATTTTAATTAACCCTCATTGCTTTTATTCATAAAACCAAAATTATACATTTAAATTTTAAAAACTATGATTTAAAAGTAACAGTTTATTTAAAATTTGAATATTTTTAGATATAATATTTTATATTGATTTTAAGGTTAGCAATGAACTATAATTTTGAATGGGATCCAAGTAAAGCTAAAAGCAATATATCAAAACATAAAATTAGTTTTGAAGATGCAACATCTGTATTTAAAGATAAAAATGCTATATCTATTTTTGATGAAGATCATAGTGATAATGAAGATAGATGGATTACTATTGGATTAGATACATTAACAAGGACATTAGTAGTTGTTCATACATTTATAACTTTCAATCAAAATAATTGTAATATTAGAATTATTAGTGCTAGAAAAGCAACAAAAAATGAAATAAAATTTTATCAAGAAGGATAAATATTATGCAAAAAGAATATGATTTTTCAAAAGGTATTAGAGGTAAGTTTTATAATAAAACTGCAAAGTTTAATTTACCAGTTTATCTTGAACCTGAAGTTGAAAACTTTTTTACTAAATTGGCAATTAAACAAAAAAGTAATTTAACACAAATAATTAATAATTTATTAGTAAAAGATAAAGAATTAATTGAAATGACAATGATAAAAGCTTAACAAATCAGAAGTAAATAACAAAATAATACTACAATAATTTCAAGCTATTTTCTATAATTTTAATTAAAATTATCTAAACATTTTAAAATAGGTTCTATTGAACCTATTTGAGATAAAGAAGATCTCTTTAGATTTTTAATATTTGAAAAATAATAATTTAACTCATCTTGCTCTATTAAATAATAATCATTTATTGCTTCAAAAAGTGATTTTTGATTAAAAATTATTTTTCCACTTAGTAAAATAGTATGAAAAAAAGCTGGTTCTATAGGGTTGTGTCCACCTGCATCATCTACAAAACCACCACCTAAAACAACCATATTGCTAATAGCATATATATTATTTAGTTCACCCATAAAATCTATAAGCACTATATCGCTATTAAAATCATTTTGTTCTGAAAATTTATGATAAGATATATCTGTATTAGAACAATATTGTTTTATGAGGTTATATACACTATCAAATCGTTCTGGATGTCTAGGTACAATTATCAATTTTCCATATTTTTTTTGCCAAGCTTTAAGTATAAGTTTCTCTTCACCCTCATGAGTACTTGCTGCTGTGATTATAAAACTATTTGGTTTTTTATATTGTTTTGTAATTTTAGGAAGATTTACAAGTTTGATATTTCCTATTGTTTCTATATGTTTTGCACCTAAATTTTGTAATCTTTGCTTATCTACTTCACTTTGAGCAAATACAATATCAATAGATTTAAAAATATGTTTATACAAAAATCTGAATCTTTGATAATTTTTATAAGATCTATCGCTAATTCGAGCATTTATTAATATTGTTTTTATTGATTTTTGTTTTGCAGATAAAAAAAGCATATACCAAAGCTCTGCTTCCATAACTATAAGATATTTTTGCTTTTCTATCCAAAATGGTAAAAATATCTCAAATGGTAAATATCTTACATTTTTAGTAAAGCTTTTTGCTGTTTCATATCCTGTATTTGTAATAACAGATATATTAATATCCTCTTTATTGAAATTTTTTAGTAAAGGTTGTATAGCTTTTACTTCACCCATAGAACAACAATGAAACCAAATCTTATTTTTTTGAAATTTTGGATTATCTTTTAGAAAAAATTTTGCAGGAATTGCATCTTTATACTTATCTTGACGAGATTTTAGAAGTAGATATGGAAGTGCTAAAATATATACAAATAAAGATATAAAATAATATATATATTTAAACATAAGAGGAGATATCTACTCCTCTTCTTGACTATCTTTATATATAATTCTTCCACAATGCGGACAAGTCATAATCTCATCAGATATAAGCAATTCAGAATAAAACCTATCACTTAATTTCATATGACACCCATAACATGCTTGTCTTTTTACAGGTACTACTGCTGTATCGTTTGCCCATCTTTTAATTTTTTCATAAAATGCTAAAACTTTAGAGTCTATAGAAGATACCAACATAGCTTTTTCTTCAAAAACCTTATTTCTTTGATTTTCAAGATCTGATATATTTTTATCAATAGCAACTTTTAATTCACCAATTGACTCTTCTTCCTCCTCTAGCTCTTTTTTTACAGCTTCTAACTCAACAGTTTTAGACTCTATTAGAGCATCAAGTCTTATTATCTCATCGTTTGTAGAAGATATTTGCTCTTTTGCAATCTCCTCTTCTAATTGAAGTGCTTTTACCTCTTTTTCATTTTTAGCAAGTTTATGTTTACCATCTATAGAATCTAATTTATCTTTTAACTCTTTTAGATAAATATCATTTTTAATTC
>JAMOPZ010000459.1 GCA_027064245.1 Campylobacterales bacterium | reverse complement strand
TCATTAAATATATCTAAAAAAAAGCTATAGTTCCATTCTTCTCCATTACTATTCAACATAGCAATATCTATTTTTTTACTTTCATTTTCTACTATTAAAGAGTAAATTTCCTCACTATTTTTAATTATATTTTCTATAGACTCTATACTATCAATATTAAAAAGAGTTTTTGTTTTTTCATTTACAAAAATAAGTCTATTTTGATGGAAAAGCATTAAAGAAAAAAATGAATTTATTTTTCTACTGATTTCTACTTGTGTTTTTTCATCTCTTTTTTGTATCATTGTTTTAGAAGCTGCTAATAAAATTTTTTCTAAATTTTCTTTATTATTCTCTAAAAGTTCTAATTTATGAAGTGAAAAATGAAGAGCAAATTTTAATAAAAACTTATTTTCAACATCATCACAAAAAATATAAATTTCTTTATGACCATTTTGCTTAACAATATTATTTAAAACCTTAACACTACTTTTAGTAAGTCTATTTATTTCAATAAAAATAATATTTGCAAAAGACAAATCAGCATCACTTTGGTTAGCATCAAAACTTTTATAACTACTGAAACTATTTTTAGTATCAAAAATATGACTTAATTTAAGTTTTGTAAAATAAATATGACTTAAATTGATATTTTTAAACTCGTTTATATTAATACCTCCTACCGCATATGTAATAGTATCAAAATAATCTAAAAATTTCTATAACTAGATTTTTATATAACTTTTAATACAATATAGATATTAAAAAAAGGAAATATATTTTATGCATTATTTATCAATACAAGGCAATCAAAAACTAAAAGGCTCAATTAGTATTTCAGGAGCAAAAAATGCAGCTCTTCCACTTTTAGCTGCGACTCTACTTTCAAAAAACAAAATTACTATCACAAATGTACCAGAAGTTGAAGATGTTAAAACCTTGCTCAAATTACTAGGAAATTTAGGTTCGATATCATCTTATAAAGACAGTTATGTAGAAATTGACACAACAAAAGTAAAATCAGCTTGTGCTAATTATGATATTGTTAGAAAAATGAGAGCTTCTATACTTACTCTTGGTCCATTATTGGCTAGATTTGGGCATTGTGAAGTCTCACTTCCTGGAGGTTGTGCCATTGGTCAACGCCCTATCGATTTACATCTAAAAGCATTAGAAAAAATGGGTGCACAAATAGAGTTAAAAGATGGTTATGTTTTAGCAACTGCTAAAAATGGACTAAAAGGGGCTACTATTATTTTCGATAAAGTTACTGTTACTGGTAGTGAGAACATAATCATGGCTGCATCTCTCGCTCATGGCGTTACAAAACTTCTAAATGTTGCAAAAGAGCCTGAAGTAGTTCAACTTTGTGAAGTTTTACAAGATGCTGGTGTTAAGATAGAGGGAATTGGGACTGCAAATTTAACAATTGTTGGAAGTTATGGAAAACTACTTGACATAAAAAACTTTAGAGTTATTCCAGATAGGATTGAGGCTGGAACTTATCTTTGTGCTGGAGCCATAACAAATTCAAAAATTACAATTACCGATGTAAATCCAAAACATATGGAATCAATCACCCTAAAACTAATGCAAATGGGATTTGGTATTGAATCAACAGAAGATACCATAACAATACTTCCTGCAGATAAAATTTTACCTGCAGATATAGAAACAACAGAGTATCCTGGTTTTCCTACAGATATGCAAGCTCAATTTATGGCACTTTGTACTCAAGCTAGTGGTACTAGTATTATAGATGAAAGGCTATTTGAAAATAGATTTATGCATGTTAGTGAGCTTAGTCGTATGGGTACAAATATAAAACTAAAAGGTCATAGTGCAACAGTAGAAGGTAACTCAAAACTAAATGCAGCTGATGTTATGGCAACAGACCTTAGAGCAAGCTCAGCCCTTATACTAGCTGCATTTGTTGCAAGTGGAACTACAAGAGTACATAGAATTTATCATCTTGACCGAGGCTATGAAAATCTAGAAGGTAAATTCTCTAAACTTGGAGCTAAAATCGAAAGGTTAGAAGAATAATGTTAAAAATAGTTAGCTTTAATGAAGCATTGGAAAAATCACAAAATTTAATTAAAAATGATAATCCTAAAGAGTATATCTCTATATTTGATTCATTGGGCAGAGTTTTAGCTGAAGATATTATATGCATAAAAAATCTACCTGCTTTTAACAATTCAGCTATGGATGGATTTGCCTTTTCTCATAAGAATATAGGTAAAACTCTTAAAATAAAAAGTACTATATATGCAGGTATGAGTGTAAAACCATCTTTAAAAGATAATGAATGCTATAAGATAATGACAGGAGCACAAGTTCCTAGTGATGTTGATACCATAATACCTTTTGAAAACTGCATTAAATACAGTGATGAAGAAGTAGTTCTAGATACAAAAACTAAAAAAGGTAGTGCACTTCGTCTAAAAGGTGAAGAGCAAAAAGAGGGAAGCATACTTTTTACAAAAAATCAAACTATAACTTCAAGTTACCTTGCGATGTTGGCTTCACAAGGTATCAATACTATTGCGGTTTATAAAAAAATCAGTATAGCTATATTTTCAACAGGAGATGAACTTAAAGAGCCATGGGAAGTAGCAAATGATGATGAGATATATAACGTAAACTCTACAGCATTAATTTCACTATTACATGAACATGGATTTCAAGCTGATTATTGTGGTGTAATTCCAGATAACCTACAAGAAAGTACAGAATACTTTAAAAATATGAAAAAATATGATGCTATAGTAACTACTGGTGGCATTAGTATGGGGGAAGCTGATTTTGTAGAAGAAGCACTAAAAGCCAATGGTTTTAAAGAAGCCTTTCATGGTATAAATATAAAACCAGGTCGTCCAACTATGATGGGTACTATGGAAGATACCCTAGTAGCTTCTATGCCAGGAAACCCTTTAGCCGCTTATATAAATGCATTTTTATTTCTTATCCCAGCATTAAAAAAGCTACAAGGAATTGATGATATAGCTCATAAAAATATCTTAGCTACAAATGTTAAAGAGTTTAAAGTAAAATCAGGAAGAGTTAATATTGTACTTGGTACCTTAGAAGATACCAAATTTAAAGTTTTTCAACAAAATAAATATGGTTCAGGAATGATAACACCAATCCTTCAAAGTAATGCGATTTTGATTACATCAGAAGATGATAATATAATCCACTCTAATAATTCAATAAAGGTTATACAATTTTAACAAAGTAAACATAACTAAACTTTTTTTAATAATAAAAATTATATAATTTTCAAGTTTATAAATAAAGGTTCTAGATGTTTAAAAAATATTAAAATTTCAATAAAACTAATGGCTATTTCTATTGCCTCAGTTTTAGGTCTTATTATGCTCTCAGGAGTAGGTATTAAAGGTAATATTACTGGGATAAATGCTCTAAAAACAATATATGAAGATAATGTTGTTCCTAGGGATGAAATATATCATGCAAAAGAGCAATTCGATACAATATTAAGTGACTTAATATCTGTAATAAGTGAATTTTTGCCAACTGGTCAAGCAAAAGATAGAGTTTTCATACTTCAAAAAGATATTGATAGTTTTTTTAAAAAGGCTAAAATAGAAAAGTTTTACAATGATCCTTATTTGAAAAAAAATCTTAATGAAGCTTATACTAAATATCAAAAAGATATTCGTCCTATGTTTAATGTCATTCATAAAGTATATATGAATGATGACCTCATAGATATAGGCGATGTTGCTATAGATATAGAAGAACCAGCAAGATATATTTCAAAAAGATTTATTAATATGGCAAAATATACAGATAAAAGAGTAAAAGAAATAAGTCAAGAGGTAAAAAACTCATTAAATTTATATTACTATATAAATCTTGTTATTTCATTTATTATACTCTCTTCAACTGTAATAGTATTATGGTTGATTGGGCGTTATATAGTTAATAGTATACGATTTATAGATAATCATATATCTGAAAATACAAAAAATCTTCAATTAAATAATCCAATTAAATTTGAAAATGGTGATGAATTAGGACAAATATGTCTAAATATAAATGCTCTTATGTATACCATACAACAAGCACTTTTAAAAGCCAAAGATACAATAAATCAAACTGTTGAAGTAAACAATAGTGTACGCTCATCATCGCAAGAAATTATAGATATGGCATCACAACAAGATAAAATTGTTGAGCAAGTAAATATTAATACAACAAAAATAAATGGTGAATTAGATGAACAAAAAAACATAACAGAAACTTCGGCCATATATATGCAAAAAGATTATGATATGTTAGACACAATGATAGGAACATTGGATAATATTGTTACAAGTATCAATAAAATAAGCACTGATGAACAAGATATATCAGTAAAGGTTCACGACCTTGCAGATCAGACAATTCAAATACGTTCAGTTTTAGAGATAATTAGTGATATATCAGAACAAACAAATCTACTTGCTCTAAATGCTGCGATTGAAGCTGCACGTGCCGGTGAGCATGGACGTGGATTTGCTGTGGTTGCAGAAGAAGTAAGAAAACTTGCTGAGCGTACCCAACAATCACTTCTTGAAATTGATGCTACCATAAGTGTAGTTGTACAAAGTGTAAACCAAGTTAGTGAACATATAAAAAACAATAGTGAACAAGTAATGCAGCTTGATAATGATGCAAATACAATTTCTACTATGGCAACAAATACAAAAGAATCAACTGCAAAAAGTTTAGAAATTACAAATATAGCTCGTGAAAAAAGTATATTAATCAGTAAAAAAATAAAAGAATTAGCAGAAGGAGTTGGACAAGCAACAGAATTAACTAGAAAAAATAAAAATGTTGCAGATAATCTAACTAAAGTTGCTTTATCACTTCAAGATGCAACTATCGATTTGCAACAGGAGATTGATGTATTTAAGATATAACCTTTATAAAATGTGTTAGAATACGAATTCTAACACATTTATTTGACAAAGGGGCTTTTTTTTGATAAACTTTCGTTTCTTTTTAACCTGCGGGAATAGCTCAGCGGTAGAGCACGACCTTGCCAAGGTCGGGGTCGCGAGTTCGAACCTCGTTTCCCGCTCCACTATTTTTTTACTATTGCTTTCCACTTTTACTTTTGCAAATATCAACGAGAGTATTGCTGAAGCAGTATTGGTAGAGTTTGAAAAACAGTATCCTTGTATTGATAGTGACTTACCAGAGGTACATGCTACATCACCACTCCCATTAGATTTTAAAAATTATAAACTTATTAAAGTTGTATTAAGACCAAGTGTTTTTAGAAAAAGAGTAGGTTCATTTAAGGCAATTTTTAAAACCCCAAAAAAAGAAAAAAGTTTCTATTTCAAATTCAATATAGATGCAAATATAGATGTATTTAAAGCTAAACGTAAATTATATAACGATAAAATTCTATCTGATAATGATTATGAAAAAGTATCTGTAAAGATAGATAAACTTCCTTCAAAAGTTATTACGTGTAGTATGCCTAAAAAACTTATGACAAAAAACTATATTAGTGCTAATTCCATTTTAACAATGAATAGATTTGAGTATAAAAAAGACCTACTAAGAGGTGATAAAGTTAGAAGTTATATAAGAGATGGTATGCTTGTTATAGAAACAGAAGCAACTTTAATTTCAGATGGTGATATTGGTGAAGTTGTTAAAATAAAAGTAGATAATGGAAAAGTTTTTAAAGCTAAACTTATTTCAAAATATCAAGCAATTATATTAGAATAAAAATTTTCGTA
>JAMOPZ010000458.1 GCA_027064245.1 Campylobacterales bacterium | reverse complement strand
ATCAGTAAATATATTACTTATATCTACTATACTTGGTTGGATAACATTAGGTATTATTTTTATTATTATTAAAAAAACAATACAACCTTTAAAAGATTTGCAAATTGGTTTTGCAAATCTTATAGAGTCAAACAATACATCTATAAAATTAAAAGCAACATCAAATGATGAGATAGGTGAAGTTGCAAATTTATTTAATAAATACATGGATAGAGTAAACGATGGTTTGGCACAAGATGCTATAGTAATAGATGAGACAAATGATGTTCTTCAAAAAATAGCAAATGGTTTTTTTGTATATCAAGTTAAATCTACAGCATCAAACCCACATGTAGAACAGATGAAAAATAATTTAAACTATATGATCAATCACTTAAAATCTGTTTTAGATAAGATCAATACAACTTTAAGAGAATATAGTAAATCAAATTATGAGTATAAAATAGATGATAAAGGTATATATGGTGATTTAGGATCTGTAACAGCAGGTATAAAATTAGTGGGAAATAATACTTCAGAGATATTAGCGATGATATTAAATACTGGTGATAAGCTAAATGATAATACCAATATACTTTCAGATGCTGCACATAATTTATCAAACTCAGTAGATGAACAAGCAGAATCTAGTAAAAATACTACATGCTCGCTTGATAAAATTACACATATTATACAAAATGGTTCAGAAAATAATGAAAAAATGTCATATCTTACAAATAATGTTACAAATTCTACTGCAAAAGGAAAAGAGCTAGCAACTGCTACTGTATCGGCTATGAATAATATAGTTGAACAAGTAGATTCTATAAACGAAGCTATATTAGTAATAGATCAAATAGCATTTCAAACAAATATACTCTCTTTAAATGCAGCAGTTGAAGCTGCAACCGCAGGAGAAGCTGGAAAAGGTTTTGCAGTAGTTGCTCAAGAGGTAAGAAATCTAGCAAATAAAAGTGCAGATGCTGCAAATGATATAAAAAATATTGTATCATCTGCAATAGAAAAAACAAATACAGGAAAAGATATTGCAAATAATATGATAGAGGGATTTAATCAATTAAATGATGATATTACAGATACAATATCACTAATTAAAGAAGTTGGTAAACTTTCAAAAGAACAAGAAAAGGCCATTATGCAGATAAATATGGATGTTACAAGGATGGAGCGATCAACTAGAAATAATGCTGGTGTATCAAAAGATATCTCACATTTATCAAATGATATAGAACAGATGTCTAACAATCTAGTAGCAGCAGCCTCTAAAGCTAGCTTTTTACAAGAAGCTAGAAAACAGGTTTGTGATATAGAACTTTTATATGAAATTGCTGATTTAAAAGTTGCTTTATTTAACTATAAAGATAATATATATTCAAAACTATCTAATGCAACTCACTCTAATTTAGATGGGTTTACAATTTTAAATACATGGATAGAAAAATATAAATCTACACATAAAGATGCAAATAACCAAATATTAGAAGATATTTTAAATATGAATAAAAATCTATATCAATATTTAAGTTCATTATTGGATGCTTGTGTTAAAAAAGAATCAAATGAAACAATAAATAGTTTTGCAAAAAAAGTAGAGATAGAATCTATGAGAATATCTGGAACACTAAATAAATTAAAAGAGGATAAATGTAAAGATGGAAACTAATACAGAGATTGATAAAAATTATATTGTAGAACAGTTAAGTGAAGTGATCAAAGAATCAGATAAAATGACAAATGATGTTATGGATCATCTTGATGTAGTTCTTTTAAAACTTGATGAGATATTAGATAGCAAAGATAGCTTAAGTGTAATAGATGGTATAAAAAACAATATTTTTATCACTATGGAATCTATGCAAGCTCAAGATGCTAATAGACAAAAAATAGAGAGAGTTGTAAATCATATAGATCCACAAAATGGTAAATTTGCATCAAGTGCAAAGCATATAAGCGGAGATAAAAATGATGATGTTGTAGATGCCGATGAGTTAGCAGCTTTAATCGCATCTATGGGTGGCGGAAATTAAATAACAAATAAATTGGAGGAAATATGAGTATGAGAGGAAAAAGAGTAGGAATAGTAGGAATTGGTAATGTAGGTTCAACTTGTGCATACATATTAGCTATGAGTGGAAGTTGCCATGAAGTTATTTTAAGATCTAGTAGTAATCCTGATAAAGCTAGAGGTTTAGCACTTGATATGTCTCAAGCAGTTCAAGCAGCAAGAATGCATACAGTTGTAAAATCAGCACAAGAACCAGAAGATATAAAAGATTGTGATGTTATAGTTGTAACTGCAGGAAGCCCACGATTACCTGGTATGAGTAGAGATGATCTTCTAATAAAAAATGCACAAATTATGAAAAATGTAATGGAAGATGTTATAAAATATTCTCCAAATGCTATAGTAATACCTGTATCAAATCCACTAGATGCTATGGTGCATGTAGCCTTAAAAGAATCTGGTTGGAGTAGAAATAGAGTTTTAGGAATGGCAGGTATATTAGATAGTGCCAGAATGGCTCATTTCGTATATGAACAATTAGGTTATGGAGCAGGACAAATCAGATGTTCTGTTATGGGTGGTCATGGTGATGATATGGTACCACTTCCTAGATTTTCTACAGTTGCTGGTGTTCCACTTACAGATCTTCTTACTTGGGAAGAGATAAATAGTATAGTTGAAAAAACAAAAAAAGGTGGAGCAGAGATTGTTAGCCTTCTAAAAGATGGTAGTGCATATTATGCTCCTGCAAAAGCTGCTGCTCTTATGGTAGAAGCAGTTTTAAGTGATACAAAACAGATATATCCATGTGCTGTTATGTTAGATGGTGAATATGGTTATAAAGGTATGGTAAGTGGTGTTCCAGTGATGATTGGTGCAAATGGAGCAGAAAAAGTAATTGAAGCAAATCTAAATGATGATCAAGATAGAAAATTTGCCAAATCTGTAGGTAGTGTAAGAGGATTGATTGATGCTCTTTATGCAAATGGATTTTATACAAAATAGTAGAATATCTCTACTATTATTGTAAAATATGAATGAAAACTTAAAACAAAAACTACAAAATTTACCTAAAAAGCCAGGTATTTATCAATATTTTGATAATAATGGCAAACTTCTTTATATAGGTAAAGCAAAGATATTACACAATAGGGTAAAAAGTTATTTTAAATTTACACCTACCTTGCAACCTTCACCAAAACTAGGTGCTAGAATTTTTAAGATGATTAGTGAGGTTAATGATCTAAATTATATAATAGTAAATAGTGAAAATGATGCATTAATATTAGAAAACTCATTAATAAAACAATTAAATCCAAAGTACAATATACTTTTAAGAGATGATAAAACATACCCTTATATTTATGTTGATTTAAATGAAGATTTTCCACGACTTGAGATCACTAGAAAAATCTTAAAAAGTAAAAATATAAAATATTATGGTCCTTTTAGTACAGGAGCTAGAGATATTTTAACTAATATTTACAAAATTATTCCATTGGTACAAAAAAAAGGTTCATTAAAAAATAAAAAAGCTTGTATGTTTTATCAAATTAAACAATGTATGGCTCCTTGTGAAAATAAAATATCTAAACAAGAGTATAAAATATTATTAAATGAAGCTATTGATCTACTTACAAATAAAACAAAACTTATAGAAAAACTAACTTTTAAAATGAACCAATATAGTGAAGATTTTAGATTTGAAGAGGCTTTAAATTTACGAGATAATATAGCTTCTATAAAAAAATCTCAATTAAAATCTACACTAGATTTTGCTAAAAATGAGAGTTTTGATCTCTTTTATGTTCATATAGAAAATAAAAGAGCAGTAATTTTAAAAATGTTTATAAGAGATGGTAAATTAATTTCAACAAATCATAGTTTTGTAAATACTACAGATATAACTACCATTGATGAGATATATGAAACAGCCCTTATAAATTATTATACCAATGATATACCTACTATTGTAAAAACTATTTTACTTCCTTATGAAATAAAAAATAAACAAACTATAGAACAATTCATCTCAAACAAATACAATACAAATATCTCTATAGTTATACCTAAAATTGGGCTAAAAAAACAACTCTTAGATATAGCATATCAAAATACTCTTGAACTATTAAAAAATAATAATTCAAACAATAGTACACTTTATAACTCTTTAGTATCATTATTTAATCTATCTCAAACCCCTTATAGATTTGAATCTTTTGATAACTCACAAATGATGGGACAAGCAAAAGTAGGAGCTATGATAGTATGGGATCAAGATAAATTTATCAAAGATGATTATAGATTATATAATCTTGAAGCTTTAAGTGAATATGAACAAATGAGGGAACTTCTTACAAGAAGAGTAAACTCTTTTGAAAACAACCCTCCTCCACATCTATGGGTTATTGATGGAGGAAAAGCTCTATTATCACTAGCTTATGATATAACTAATAGTTTTGGAGTAAATTTAGATATTATAGCTATTTCAAAAGAAAAAATTGATGCAAAAGCACATAGAGCAAAAGGTTTGGCAAAAGATATTATTTATACAAAAACAGATATTTTCAAGTTAGAATCAAGTGATAAAAGATTGCAATTTATACAAAGATTAAGAGATGAAGCACATAGATCAGCTATTACATTTCATAAAAAACAAAAAAGAATAGAAGATAAACAGATATCTTTACTTGATATAGAGGGTATTGGACCAGCTAAAATAAAAAAACTTATAAACTACTTTGGTAGTTTTGATAATATCAAAAAAGCTACACAAGATGAATTAAATATAATACTAAACAAAACAGATAGTAAAAATATATTTGATTTTTGTTTAAAATTCACCTAATTTACTCAATATTAACATCTTATTTAAAGATGCTTGAGTTGATATTGCAAGATCTGCACTACTTTGATCATCAACACCACTTGCTGCTTTTTGTATCTGATCTAGTTTATTTAAAGCTGCTTTAGGATCATTTGGAATTGAGGTATCAAGTCGTACTGACCCACCTACTACATAAAGCTTACCATCTGGTCCTTGCTGATAATTATAAGATATTGGAGCTGTTGTTTGTCCTAGAGTTGCATGTGTTTGCTCATGGTTTTTGATTTTTGCATCCATTGCTTTGAATTTACTCAAAACTCTACCAAAATCTTCTTGATCATAATTATTTTGATTTGATATATCAAAATAATCTTGTTTTAAAGGGGTGCTTTGTGTACTTTGAGCATCTATTTTATGTAATTCTCCAAGTTTTTGTGTTAATTCTGAATTTAATTGTCTAATAGAGATATTGTTATATTCACTTTGTATAATTTCCATCATAACCACCTTTTTTTAGTATTATATCAAATTTCATCTTCATTTAAAGTAATTACTCCTAATTTTACAGCTTTTTCATACTTACTTCCTGCATCTTTTCCATATATTAAAAAATCTGTTTTTTTAGATACACTTGAGCTTACTTTTGCACCTAAGCTTTCAAAATATTTTTTTATCTCTTGTCTACTTTTACTCATAGTTCCTGTTAAAACTACAGTTTTATCTTTGTATTTATTGTCACTTATTGTAAGTTGTTCTTCAACTATAGGTTCTATGATGGCAAAAAGTTTATCTATAAAATCTTTATTTACCCGTATAAACTCCAATAAACTATTTGCAAGTTGCTCACCAAAACCATCAATAGCTATTATATCATCAAATGTGACATCTAAAATATCTAGCCCAAAGGTATAAGACAGATCAC
>JAMOPZ010000457.1 GCA_027064245.1 Campylobacterales bacterium | reverse complement strand
AAAATATATAAAAGAAGATTATTTTCATCCATGGGGAATATATGATCAATATATGTATAATACTATTTATAAAAAATTATTACACTCTACAAAAAAAGAGTATATATTTGCACTAAGTACAAATAATCATCCACCATATACTGTACCAAAAGAATACAAAATACCAAAACTACAAATAAACGATACCTTAAAAAAACATATAATTTCAAATTTAGCATTAATTCAAAAAAGATTTGAATCATACTCTTATGCACTTCATAGTTTAGGAGATTTTTTAACGAAAATTAAAAATTCTAAGTTAAAAGATAATACAATAGTAGTAGTAACTGCAGATAATAATACAATAGAAGGAAATATGAGATATACTCAAAAACCACTTTTAACTGCAAAAAATATACCATTTTATATCTATATACCAAAAAAGTTAAGACAAAATTTAGATATAAATACTGCTATATTTGGTTCTCATAAAGATATTTTTCCAACTATTTATAACTTAATTTTAAGCAATACACAGTATATTAGTGTAGGAACAAATATGCTAAATAAAACAATTTTTCATTGTGGAGTAAATGGAAGTAAAATTGTAGCTTCTAAAAATAAGATACTTAAAGCAAATAACTTACAACAAAAAAGTAAATATAAAGAGATAAATTATTACAGAGCATTACTAGCTGTTAGTGAGTATTTACTAAACCAATACAAAACTAATAAAAAATAAAGAGAGGATACAGAAATTTTATGATAATATTAAATCACAAAGATATACCTTCAGATAAGTTATATATTATATCTAATACTGAAGATATAAAAAAAACACCTCCAAATAGTATAGTATTATTTAACTATGATATCTCTATTTTGAAGTATTGTTTTTCTAATAATATAGAATATAGTGTGAATATAAATTCTATAAAAGAAGCTATTTTTGCAAACAATTTAGGTGCAAAATATATAATATCTAAAAAAGAGTTAGCAATACAACTACAACCAGTTGTACAAAATTATCTCTTTGATAGTAAAAATATAGCTAAAATTAATGATATAAACGAGATAGAACAATTAGCTTTAAAAGAGGTAGATGGGGTGATTTTATGAAAGAGATACTAGATATTATAATGCCCCTTGGTATGGCTTATATACTTTTTATAGTTTTAAGAGGATTCAATGAAACTCAAACAAAAAAATACCATGATAAAATAGAACAAAGAGACAAATACAATAAAGAAAAGGAAGAATAAAATATGATAAAACCATTATTAGTAGAGATAGTTGTTGAGGAGTTACCAGCTGTACCATTTTTAAAAGAGTTATCAAATATACAAAAAAAATGGGCAAATATCTTAGAAGAAAATAATCTTTTATGTGAGTTTAATTTTTATTATACTCCAAGACGATTAGTTTTTTGGCACAGAGAGTTTAAAGTAAAACAAGATGATATTGAAGTTGAGCTATGGGGAGCACCTAAAAAAATAGCTTTTAAAGATAACACACCAACACCAGCTGCTATTGGATTTGCTAAAAAATGTGGTATAGATGTAGAAGAATTACAAATAAATATAAGAAATAATCAAGAATTTTTATACTACAAAAAACTAGAAGTTGGTCAAGATTCTAAAAATTTATTAAATGATATGGTAAATAAATTTATTAGCTCTTTAAACTTTGGTAAATCTATGAGATGGTCAAATAGAAGTGATAGTTTTATACGACCTATTAGAGGATTAAGTATTGTTTTAGGAGATAATTTAGTTGATGCTGAACTTTATGGTATAAAGTCATCAAAAAGTTCATATGGTCATAGAATGGTATCTTTTGATCCTTTTAAATTTGAATTTGCAGGAGATTATTTTTGTAAGCTTGATAAACATGGAGTTATATTGTATCAAGATGAAAGAAGAAAAATGATTCTTGATCAAATAGATCAACTAGAAAAACAACACAATATTAGTGTAGATATAGATAATGATCTTTTAGATGAGATTGTAGCAATTACAGAGTATCCTACACCACTTGTAGGTAGCTTTGATGAATCTTTTTTAGAGCTTCCACCTGAAGTGATAATAGACTCTATGAAAGAGCACCAAAGATATTTTGCTTGTTTTAAAGATGGCAAACTAGACAATAAATTTATAGTAGTTTCAAACTCATATACAAAAGATTTTAGCCATATTATAGCTGGAAATGAAAAAGTACTTCGTCCAAGATTAAGTGATGCTATGTTTTTTTGGAATAATGATATTAAAAATGGTTTAAATAATGAAGGATTAAAAGATATTAGTTTTGTAGATGGATTAGGAAGTATCTATGATAAAAGTAAAAGAGAGCTAGATATAGCAAAAAATTTAGCAAACAAATTTGGTATAGATAAACTTGATCTAATAGAGGAAGCTGTTATGTTAAGTAAAGCAGATCTTCTATCTGATATGGTGTATGAATTTACACAACTTCAAGGTCTTATGGGGTACTACTACGCACAAAAAGAAAATAAAGATCCACTAGTTTGTCTTGCATTAAAAGAGCAATATCTTCCTGATGGAGAGGATAGTTCTTTACCATCAAATAAATTTAGCTCAATTATAGCACTATCAAATAAGATAGATAATCTTTTAGCACTTTTTAGTGTAGGTATGATACCAAGTGGAAGTCGTGATCCTTTTGCTTTAAGACGAGCTGCATTAGGGATATTTAAGATCTGTTATGAACATAAATTAGAATTAAATCTAATAGAAGTGATAGATAATGTAAAAAATAACTATAAAAATCTTGATAAACAAATAGTTTTAGAGTTTGTAAATGAAAGATTAAATAAATTTTATAACAATATAAACCCTACAGTTATAAAAGCAGTTCTAAATAGTACTCAACAAAATGATATTTTAAATACTTGTTTAAAAATAGAGGCATTAAATCCTATAGTAAATAGTAATGAATTTAAATCTATAAGTGAAACTTTTAAAAGAGTTGCAAATATCGTAAAAGATATATCAAATGATAATTTAACAGTAGATGAAAAATTATTTCAGCAAGATGAAGAGAAAAATTTATATAACAATTTTAATAAAATAAATAATACACATTATTTAACATTTGATGAAAAATTAGATACATTATTTTCTTTAAAACCTAGCTTAGATCAATTTTTTGATAATGTCTTTGTAAATCATAAAAATCAAAATATTCAACAAAATAGAAAAAATCTTATAGCACTTATTTACAATAGTTTTAAAACAATAGCAGATATTAAAGAGATTACCATTTAATATTCTACAAATAACTATAAAGCCCCTAAAATTTAAAGGGCTTTTTTTATATAAAAATTTAATACAAAATTAGTTATAATGTAAGAAAAGCTATTATAAAAATGGAGACAAAATGCAAACATTGATAAATACAATTTTAATAGTAGATGACAATCCTGTTATTTTAGATATATTAGAAGAAAAATTATTAAATAAGATACCAAATATAAATATTCTAACTGCAAAAACATATAAAAATGGTTTGAGGCATATATTAAATAAAGATATACAAATAGATTTAGCAATTTTAGATATAGGTTTACCAGAAGTAAAAGATGGTGCTATTATAAACTTTGCATTACAAAAAAATATCCCAACTATTGTACTAACTGGTATTAAA
>JAMOPZ010000456.1 GCA_027064245.1 Campylobacterales bacterium | reverse complement strand
GATACTATCAAAAAAGTATATTTAGAAAAAAATATTCTTTCATATATTGTAAAAGATGGTAAAAGATCTCTTGATTATGTTGTAAATAACACATACAGAATACTTAAAAATTATGATACAAATATACTTTTAGTAGATGATTCAAAAGTCCAATTATCTGTAGGTTTAAAGATATTAGAAAATATGAAATTCAATGTTACAACAGCATCAAATGGTAAAGAAGCACTAGATATCTTGAAAAATAGTGATAAAAAGTTTTCACTTGTTATAACAGATTATAATATGCCCGTAATGAATGGTATGGAATTAACTCTAAATATTAGAGATGATTACAAAAAAGATGAATTAGGAATAATTGTCTTAAGTGCAAATGATAAACCTGAAATTCCAATACAATTTATAAGTGCTGGAGCCAATGACTTTATAAATAAACCATATTCACAAATAGAAGTTGCAACAAGGATAAATTCTAATTTAGAACTATTAGAACTATTCCAAAAAACAAAAGATATGGCAAATAAAGACTTTATGACAGGAGCATATAATAGACGATTTTTCTTTGAAAGTGGTAATATTATATTTGAAAAAGCTTTAAGAGAAAAAAAAGATCTTTGTGTTGCAATGTTTGATATAGATAAATTTAAAAATATAAATGATACCCATGGACATGATGTAGGTGATGTAGCTATTTGTGAAGTTGCAAATATTTTAAATAAAAACTTAAGACACAGTGACCTTATGGCAAGATTTGGAGGAGAAGAGTTTTGTGTATTATTAGAAAATATAACTTTAGAAGATGCTGAAAAACTTTTTGAGTCTATTAGAGTTGCTTTTGAACAAAATATCATTAAAACAAATAATTTAGAGATACAATTTACAACATCTATTGGTATATCTTATGGATTAAAAGATAATTTAGAAGCTATGATTAAGCAAGCAGATGATGGATTATATTATTGTAAAGACAATGGAAGAAATCAGATAGCTATAAATAAATAGATGGATAAATGGATAAATTTAAAACTAAAAAAGAGTAAATAGTGAATACACAATTAATAAGAAAAATAGTTATAATCCTTTTGGTTGTTTTTGCTATTTTAATCGGTATCAGTATTAATTTACATAATAAAAATAATGAAATATCTAACCTAAGAATTAAATTAAATAATACTATAATAACAGCAAAAACTAGAGATATTGCTTTGGGTAAAATATATTATTCAATATTATTAGATTATAAAGATTTGGATAAATGCAATAGTGATTTTATAAAACAAATTGATAATTTAAGCAAAACATACCCTCATATTAACCAGATAAAAAAGTTACAATATATAGCATTGGATCAAGATAAACAACTAGAATTAATAAAAGATACAAATAGTATATTTTATAACTCTTTTTATACTGCAAGAGATATTCCTATAAATTTCTTCAACAAATATTATAAATATTCAAAAGATGATAAAAACACTATAAGAAGAATTAGAAGAATGTCAAGATTTTTACTAGATATGATATATGATATAAAAATATCAAGTATATATGCTCTAAATAGTTATAAAGATATGATGGATGAATTAGAAAAATTAAAAATACACAATACACAATTAAAAATATATAAAAATAATTTTTTAAAAGAGATACGAACTATCTATCATACAACAAATATTTTACATAAAGCATCAAATAAATATGGTAATCTAAATAAAACTCTTAATCAATATTATAATAAACTAGACTATGAATTAAACAACAGATATAAAAAATTTCAAACTATTATATTTTATATTATGGCTTTATTAGCAATTGTTACTATATCTTTTGTAAGTTTAATTTTTAAACTAATAATTATAGAAAAATGGCATAAAGATAAAGAACAAAAATCAAATAGTATAATAGACAAGAATATCATCACTACTACTACAGATATCAATGGTATTTTAATAGATGTAAGTGAAGCTTTTTGTAAAATATCTGGTTACAAAAAAAATGAACTAGTGGGGTCTTCTTTTAGTAAACTAAAAGATAAATATATGTCTTGTGAAATTTTTGACTCTATATGGAAAACCATTTCACAAGGTAATATTTGGGAAGGTGAAATA
>JAMOPZ010000455.1 GCA_027064245.1 Campylobacterales bacterium | reverse complement strand
GCAGCTAAAACTATTACGGGTGCTCCATCACTACTAAATCCATCCATCTCTGCTAAAAGTTGATTTAGTGTTTGTTCTCTCTCATCATTTCCACCAATTCCACCAGAAGCTCGACTTTTTCCAATAGCATCTATCTCATCGATAAATATAATTGCAGGTGCTACTTTTTTTGCTTGTTCAAAAAGATCTCGTACTCTAGATGCCCCAACACCTACAAACATCTCTATAAAAGAAGAACCAGTTACACTTAAAAACTCTACATCAGCTTCACCTGCAACTGCTTTTGCTAGTAGAGTTTTACCAGTACCAGGAGGTCCCACTAATAGTACCCCTTTTGGTATTTGAGCTCCAAGGTTGACATATCTATCTGGAGATTTTAAAAATTCAACTATCTCAGATACTTCCTCTTTTGCCTCTTTGTTTCCTGCCATATCAGTAAATTTTACTTTTGGTTTTTCGCTATTTATCATCTTTTTAGCTCCACCCATACCAAGAAGTCCACCAGAAGCTCCACCAAATGATTTTGCCATTTTTTTTGATATAAACATCCAAATAGCAAAAAAGAAAAATAGTGGTAAAATCCAACCAAAAAGTATATCTGCTAATATATTTTGTTCATTTACTCCACCATACTCTACATGATGTTGCTCTAATAGTGCTACTAAAGTATGATCATTTGGTACTTTTCTAGCTCTGTACATAGTTTTTATACCATTTATAGGTTTACTAACTGCTTTTATTGTAGTATCACCAATACCTACATATTCTATAAGATTAGAAGATATAAGTTTTTTAATATCAGAGTATGCTACAGTTTTATTTGTATTTTGCCCATATGGAGTTATACCTGCATTTACATTCATATCATCGCTTGGAAAAAAGTTTTTAAACAACATCACAGTTACTAGTGAAAATAGTATAAAAACTAAGATAGGATTTTTATCAAAAAAGTTATTTTGATTATTATTATTTTTATCGTTCATTTGTTACCTTTTTTATATTTTTTTGGATTTTAACATTTTTTTACTTTATCTCATCATATTTTTTATTTTTGATAAGAAATTTTAGATATAATTTAGTTATAATATAGATATAATATTATTTTTAAGGAAAATATGTGCAGTATAGTAAAAATTTTTATCAAATTAAATCAAATGAAACTATTTTTAACAATATTAAAAAAGAGAAAGAAGAAGTAGGGTATTATAGTTTACCATTTCAAGATACTTCAGATATAAAAGAGTTTTCAAAAAATATAAAACAAAAGTATATAGTAGTTGTAGGTGTAGGTGGAAGTAGCCTAGGGACATTTGCAATATATGATTTTTTAAAACGAACACATAATTATAATAAATTTTTACATTTTTTTGATACTACAGATCCTGTTGATATAAATGCTAAAATAAAAAAGATTGATTTAGCTGATAGTTTGTTTATAGTTATAAGTAAATCAGGTACTACAATAGAAACTATAAGTATATTTAAATATTTACATTCTAAAGTAAAATTAGATAATAAAAATTGTATTATTATAAGTGAAGCTAAAAGTAAACTTACATTATATGCAAAAAAACATAATATGAAATATTTTATTTTAGATGAAAATATAGGTGGGAGATTTTCTGTTTTTAGTGTAGTAGGTCTTGTACCACTTGCTTGTGTGGGTGTAGATATAGATGTATTATTAAAAGGGTGTAAAAAAGTATATAACTCTTTTTTCTCTCAAGAGGAGTTTTATGCTCCATTGATGGAAAAAGCTAGATTTATAGTTGAAAATAAATATAGATTTAATATTAATGTTATTTTTAGCTACTCTTCTGCTTTAAAAGGTTTTAATGACTGGTATATACAACTTTGGGGTGAAAGCTTGGGAAAACTTAATATAAATAATACCAGACAAGCTTTTACCCCTATAGGATTAATAGGTCCTATAGATCAACACTCTTTTTTACAGTTAATCGCTGAAGGAAAAAGGGATAAAACAGTTACATTTATAAAAGTTCAAAGTAGAGATGATGATGCAACTATACCTAAGGTAAAATTAGATTATTTAGATGAGTTAGAGTGTGTAGATAATCTTAGTTTTAATGATCTTATTACTTATCAAGCAGATGCTACTATAAAATCAATTGATCAGATGGAAGATATACCTTATGATGTGATAACTATACAAAAAATAGATGAGTATAATATAGCAAAACTTATGTTTAGCTATGAGTTACTTACTTCTGTTGTAGGTAATTTTATACAAATTAATACTTACAATCAGCCAGGTGTTGAAGGTGGTAAAAAGATTTTAAAAACTACTTTAAAAACTAAAATATTAGACAAGAAATAGTTTTATATACTAAAAAGAGGTAAAAATGAGAATAGATAAATTTTTAAATGCAGTGAATATTACAAAAAGAAGAGCAATAGCTGAAGATATGTTAGCGCATAAAGTTGTGCTTATTAATGATAAAATTGTAAAAAAAGCAAAAGAGGTAAAAATAGGTGATATAATAGAGATAAAATATCTTGAATATACCCATAAATTTAAGGTTTTACAAATACCAAAAACAAAATCAACACCAAAATCAAAACAAGATGAATATGTAGAAAAACTACAAGGAGATAATAATGTTTAATAAAGCTAGATTAAAGTTTGAAGATATATTTGAAAATAGAATGGTTCCTCAAAGGGTAAAAGAGTATTTAATAGAGCTATATCAAAAGGGTGAAACTGCTTCTGAGATAGCAGCTGCTGCATTAGCTATGAGAGATCATATGATACCTTTGGTATTTGAACAAACAATAAAAGATAAACTTATTGATAATTGTGGTACAGGAGGAGATAAAAGTAATAGTTTTAATATCTCTACAACTGTTTCAATACTATTATCAGCTTGTGGAGCTTTAGTAGCAAAACATGGAAATAGAAGTATAACAAGTAATAGTGGAAGTGCAGATATGCTAGAGGCATTAGGGATAAATCTTACTTTAACTGCACCAAAGCAGATAGAACTTTTAAAACAAACTGGTTTTGTTTTTATGTTTGCTATAAATCATCATCCAGCTATGAAACATATAATGCCTATACGAAAATCTATAGATCATAGAACTATTTTTAATATATTAGGACCTCTTAGTAATCCAGCAGGAGTTCATAAGCAACTTATTGGAGTATTTGATAAATCTTTTGTTCCAAAAATAGCCGAAGCTTTAACAATGCTAAATACAAAAAGAGCTATGGTTGTAAGTAGTAAAGATGGTATGGATGAGATAAGTATTAGTGATATTACATATTGTGCATTTGTAGATAGAGGAGATGTGCGGGAATTTATATTAGATCCTAGAGAGTATGGATTTGATCTTTATGATAAAAGTGAGATTTTAGGCGGTAATGCACAAGAAAATGCGATTATAACAAAAGATATTTTAAACGGTAATATAACAGGTGCAAAAAGAGATATTGTAGTTTTAAATACAGCAGTTGCACTTTTAGTAGATGGATTGGTTTCTTCAACAGAAGAGGGTATAGAGCTTGTAAAAGATACTATAAATAGTGGTAAAGCAATAGAAAAATTAAACCAAATTATAAAAGTAAGTAATGATCTTAAATAAAAATAGTATAAATATAATAGTAAAACACCTTGATAAGATTATAAATAATAAAAATATAATAGTACTTTTACAAGGTGATTTAGCAAGTGGTAAAACTACATTTGTAAAAGAGTTTGTAAAATATAAAAATATTCAAGATGTTGTTACAAGCCCTACATTTTCTTTACAAACTTTATATGGTGATAATATTTATCATTATGATATCTATAATAAAACATTAGAAGAGTTTATATCTCTTGGACTTTTAGAAGAGTTTGAAAAAGATGGTATACATTTTGTAGAGTGGGGTGATAGTAATCTAAAAGATATTTTAGATGAATATGGATTTAATACAATAATATTAAAAATAGAAAAAAAAGAAGATAAAAGAGAGTATATAATTGAATCATAAAATAGAGGTATTAAGTATAGCTAAAACTATAAAAAAAACTCAAATACTACATGATATTAGCTTAAGTGTAGCAAGTGGAGAAACAGTAGGATTACTAGGTCCAAATGGAGCTGGTAAAACTACAACTTTTTATATAATATGTGGGTTAGTAAAACCTACAAATGGTGATATACTTTTGGATAATCATAATATTACACATCTTCCACTTCATAAAAGAGCTTTAAGAGGTATAGGGTATCTTCCTCAAGAATCATCAATCTTTAAGGATCTAACAGTAGAGGAAAATTTAATATTAGCTGCACAAGTTTCGATAGATGATAAAAAATATCAAACTCAAAGGGTAGAAGAGCTTTTGGAGATGTTTAATATAGAGCCTATTAGAAATAGAAAAGGGATAAGTTTAAGTGGAGGGGAGCGAAGGCGAACAGAGATAGCAAGAGCTTTAGTATCAAATCCACATTTTCTTTTACTTGATGAACCATTTGCAGGGGTTGATCCAATAGCTGTAAAAGATATTCAAGATATTATAAAACAACTTACAAAAAGAGGTATAGGTGTTCTTATAACAGATCATAATGTAAGGGAAACTTTACAAATTTGTAATAGAGCATATGTGATGAAAGCAGGATCTGTCCTAGCAAGTGGTACTGCACAACAAATAAAAGATAATGAGATGGTAAAAGAGCATTATTTAGGGCAAGATTTTGTTTTTTAAAAGTAGATTAGATGGATAATATTTATAAAATTAATATAGAAAGATCGGTTTTAAGCTCAATTTTATTTGATCCTGAGCTTATAGAGGATATTTTAGGTATTTTAAAACCTGCAGATTTTTATCTAGGAGCACATCAAAAAATTTTTGAGGTGATGGAGCAATTAAATTATGCTGATATGCCTATAGATGAAGAGTTTATAAGAAAACGACTTAATCCAAAAGATGTTAATGATAGTGTACTTATAGAGATTTTATCTACAAATCCTATTGCTAATACTATGGCTTATGTAAAAGAGATTAAAGATGATGCAGTCAAAAGAGAATTAGCATCATTAGCAACTAATATAAAAAAACTAACAGTTGATGATAATTTAACAGCAGTAGATGCAGTAGATAAAGTACAAAATGAGCTTTATAAGATAACTACAAATAGTGCCTCATCAGATCTAAAAGATATGCAAGTTATTATTAATAATACAAAAGATCATATTAAAAAAATGCAAGAACGAGGTAATACTTATCTAACAGGTCAAACTACAGGATTTTATACTTTAGATAAAAAAACAACAGGGTTTAATCCTGGCGATTTAGTGATACTAGCAGCGCGTCCTGCTATGGGTAAAACATCTTTTGTATTAAATACAGTATTGCAAAATATTGAAAAAGGTGATGGTGTTATTTTCTTTTCACTTGAGATGCCAGAAACTCAACTTATGATAAGACTTCTTAGTATAAAAACAGGTATTCCTCTTCAAAATGTAAGAAAAGGTGAATTAGATACAAATCAAGCAAATAAAATAGAACAAGCTTTTAAGGATTTTGAAAATAAAAAACTTTTTGTAGATGATAATGGAAATGTAAATATAAATCAATTAAGAGCAAGAGCTAGAAAAATAGTGCAAAATGAAGAAAATAATGTAAAATTGATTATTATAGATTATCTTCAACTTATGAGTGGAACAGGTGGAGTTGATAGAAGATTAACTGTAGATGAGATAAGTAGGGGGTTAAAACTACTAGCAAGAGAGATGCAAATACCTATTATTGCACTATCTCAGCTAAATAGGGGACTTGAAAATCGTCCAGATAAAAGACCA
>JAMOPZ010000454.1 GCA_027064245.1 Campylobacterales bacterium | reverse complement strand
TGTTAAGAGGTACAAAGATAAAACTTAATAATATGAATAAGTTAGTAACATCTTATGGAAAAGGAGATTATACTTTTAAACTAAATGATAAAGAACGAAATGGATTATATGGTGACTTTGGTACACTAGTAACTGGACTTTCATCTTTGGGTCATGATACTTCAAATTTTGTGGCACTTGTATCCAATGTTGTTGATAATCTTGATAAAAATACATCTATTTTAACTTCAACTGCATCATCGCTTTCAAGTGCATCTAATGCTCAGGCATCATCGCTAGAGGAGACTGCTGCTTCAGTAGAGGAGATAACAAGCAATATAAAAGAGAGTTCATCAAATGTATCTGCTATGGCTGAATTAGCAGATGACCTACATAATTCATCTCAAATTGGTCAAAAGCTAGCATCTCAAACAGCAGAGTCTATGGAGGAGATAAATGAACAAGTTACATCTATAGATGATGCTATTAGTATTATAGATCAAATAGCATTTCAAACAAATATATTATCTCTTAATGCAGCAGTAGAAGCGGCAACTGCTGGTGAAGCTGGAAAAGGCTTTGCCGTAGTTGCTCAAGAGGTAAGAAATCTTGCAAGTAGATCAGCTGAAGCTGCTTCAGAAATAAAATCTATAGTGCAAAAAGCAACTTCAAAAGCAAATGAAGGTAAAACAATAGCTGCAAATATGATAGATGGATATAATGAACTAAGTTCAAAAATAGAAGAGACTAAAAATATTATAGGAGATGTATCTGATGCTTCTAAAAAACAAGCTACTGAAATAGTACAAATAAATGATGCTATTAATAATCTTGATAGTGTAACAAAACAAAATGCAACTGCATCAAATGAATTACAAAATATATCTACTCAAATTGAAAATTTAGCTCAAGATTTAACATCAGTAATAAGTAGAGTAAAATTTAGTCAAAATGCTAAAAAACAGGTATGTGATCCATCTATGACATCACTTATTTCTGAATTTAAAACAGATCATATCCATTTTAAACTTAGTCATTTTGAAAAATTAGATCAATTTATTCAATTTAGTATAACACCACCTACTCAATGTAAACTTGGAAAATGGATAGAGGAACAAGAGCGAAATCAGGTATGTTTTACAAAAGATAATTCATGGATAGATTTAAAAAATAAACATATTCAAATTCACTCTGCAGTACAAAGATATATTGATAAAAATGCACAAAAAGCATCAAATAGTGAGCTACATACAATAGCAGCTTTAATTGAGGATGAAACAGTTGCTATTTTTAATGATTTAAATAACTTGCTAGAGACACATTGCAAGTGTAACCATGGATAAATTTTAAGAATTTTTAGTATAATGTCAAAAAAAATGGAGAAAAATATGTTAAAAGTAGGAATTGTAGGAAGTACAGGAAGAGTAGGATCTCTTTTAATAGATGATTTAATAGATCATTCAAAAGCTCAAATTGGTTCAGTTCATGTATTTGATGAGCTTAAAAAAGTGATCCCTGATAATACAGTAGTGACAAATGATATGAAAACTATGTTAGATAATTGTGATGTTGTTATAGATTTTTCAGCACCTGTTGCTACACAAGATCTTCTTGAAACAGTGATAAAAAATAATATTAAAAAACCACTAGTTATTGCAACAACAGGTTTTAATGAACATCAAAAAAATCTTTTACTAGAAGCTAGTAAAATAACACCTATTCTTTATGCTACAAATATGAGTTTAGGAGTAGCAGTTCTTAATAAACTTGTATCAATAGCAAGTAAGGTACTTGAAGATTTTGATTGTGAAATAGTAGAACAACATCATAGATATAAAGTTGATTCTCCAAGTGGTACTGCACTTACTTTAGCAGAACATGCAGCAACGGCAAGAGGACTTGAGCTTGATAAGGTGCGAGTTAGTGGAAGAGATGGAGTAATTGGAGCTAGAACTAAAGATGAAATAGGCGTAATGAGTCTAAGAGGTGGAGATATAGTTGGTCGTCACACAGCTGGATTTTATAATGATGGAGAATTTATAGAGTTAAATCATACAGCAACAGCTAGAAATACATTTAGTAGAGGTGCAATTAGAGCTGCTATTTGGTTAAGCAATCAAGAGATTGGTTTGTATAGTATAAATGATTGTTTGGGATTATAAAATATGTGTGCAGTAGTTGGAATATTTGGAAATGATGATGCCTCAAAATTAGCAGGTATGGCACTATTTGCTATGCAACATAGAGGTCATGAAGCTTGTGGTATTAGTGCTGGGGGAAGTGATGATAAAAAAATAATCACTATCAAAGATAGAGGTTTTGTAAGAGATGTATTTGCTCAAAAAGAGTTTAATATCTTAAAAGGAAATATTGCTATTGGACATAATCGATATTCTACTGCTGGAGGAGACTCTATATTTGATGCGCAACCTATCCAAGCAAAATATAAATTAGGTGAAATATCAGTAGTTCATAATGGAAATTTAGTAAATAAAGATAAAGTAAGAAATAGACTTATAGATGAAGGAAGTATTTTTCAAACAGGTATGGATACTGAAAATCTTATTCACTTAATAGCAAAATCTAGTCAAGATAAATTAAGAGATAGAATAACAAAATCTTTAACAAAACTTAAAGGTGCATATAATTTTATTATTCAAAGTAGAAGTAAACTTTTTGTTGTACGAGATCCTTATGGTGTAAGACCTTTATCTATTGGGAAACTTAAAAGTGGTGGTTGGATAATCGCTAGTGAGACTTGCTGTTTTGATCTAGTAGATGCTGTATTTGTACGAGATGTAAAACCAGGGGAGATGTTAATATTTTCAAAAGAGTTTGATGAACCAGAATCTATTATTTTAGATGATACAAAAGAGTTTAGACCTTGTGCTTTTGAGTATATATATTTTTCAAGACCAGATAGCGATATAGATGGTAAAAATGTATATACAACTAGAGTAGATATGGGTAAAGCATTGGCAAAGCAGGATAAAGATCTAAAAGCAGATATGGTAATACCAGTTCCAGATAGTGGAGTTCCAGCAGCTTTAGGATATGCAAGACAAAGCGGTATACCATTTGAATTAGGGATTATAAGAAATCACTATGTTGGTCGTACTTTTATAGAACCTACTCAAGCTATGAGAAATTTAAAAGTAAAAATGAAACTATCTCCTATATCTTCACTAATCAAAGGTAAACGACTTGTAGTAATTGATGATTCAGTTGTAAGAGGAACTACAAGTAAAAGAATAGTAAAGATGCTAAAAGATGCAGGTGCATTAGAAGTACACTTTAGAGTTGCATCCCCTGAGATAAAATATCCTTGTTTTTATGGTATAGATACTCCTACAAAAGAGGAGTTAATAAGCTCAAATCAATCAAATGAAGAGGTATGTAAATATATAGAAGCTAATAGCTTAGAATATTTAAGTATCGATGGTTTAAAAGAAGCTATTGGAACAAATCGAAACTACTCAATGGTAAGTTTTGATGGAGATTATTTTATAAAATAAGGGTTTTGGTGGAATATAAATATTTAAATACTATTAGTAGGTATTGGAGAAAACGGTATGGAGAAAAAATTTATAAAATACCTATTAGTATCTCTGGATTTACATGTCCTAATATAGATGGAACCATAACAAAAGGGGGATGTACTTTTTGTGAAAATGAGTCTTTTTCGCCTAATTTAACTGATAGATCAAAATTTAAACTAAATCTTAATACTAAAGAAAATTTATATTTACAAAACCAATTAAAACAACTAAAAGATCAATTTTTTACTACTAAGGAAAAATTACAAAATAAATTTGGGGTTAATAAATTTATAGTATATTTTCAATCATTTACAAATACCTATGCACCATTAGATACTTTAAAAGCACTTTACGAGGAGGCTTTAAGTTTTGATGATGTAGTAGGTCTTAGTATTGGTACAAGAACAGATTGTATTACTGATGAAACTTTAGATTATTTAGTTGAACTTAAAAATAGAGGTTTTGAGATATGGCTAGAATATGGCATACAAAGTGTTTATGATATAACTTTACAAAAAATAAATCGTGGACATGACTTTAAAAATATAGAACAAATTATAAAAAAAACAAAAGACAAAGGGCTTTTAGTATGTGGCCATCTAATTTTTGGGCTTCCTAATGAAACACAAAAAATGATGATACAAAGTACAAAAAAATCTATAGAATTAGAAATAGATTCTATAAAATTTCACCCTTTATATGTAGTAAAAAATACACTTCTTACAAATGACTATAAAAAGGGAAAATTCACCCCTATATCTGAAGAATTATATATAGATACTTTAGTAAAATCTATAAAAATATTACCAGATAATATCTCTATATCAAGAGTAACAGCAGGGATCAATGATGACACACTTTTAGCTCCACTTTGGTGTACAAATAAGCATAAACAAATATATAATATTAAACAAGCTTTATTAAAAGAAAAACTTATCTATTGAGGAACAATTTAGTAACTATTCAGCAACCAATAAATTATCCCGACTTAGGACATGAAATTCTTCTAAACCCCATAGATAAAGGATTCTCTAAAAAATTCAAAGTAGATTTAACAAACTCACTCTCTACTGAACTTTTAAAATTTATGAATAAAGGTTTATTACTTGTATGTGCAATTTAGACTCTAAAATCTTTATTTCTTAGAAATTTATCCTATTTAATTAAAATAAAATAAAATAAAAGGTATAATCGCATTACTTAATTTGCGATGGAGATATTATGCAAACAAAAAAATATGTTTCAATCAAAATGAAACTTTTACCATGGGTGTTTTTACTATTTATATTAAATGTTGTTATGGGTGGGGCTGTTTGGTACAATATATCTATCCAAAAAGATGATGGACTTTTAATCAACCTAGCAGGAAGACAAAGAATGTTGTCTCAAAAGATGACAAAAGAGATACTCTCTTATAAAAAACATATTGGTACTGAGATAGAAGCAAAAGAGAAAAAAATGACACAAAATACTATAAAACTTTTTGATAAAACTTTAAATGCTTTTGTAAATGGTGGAGATGTCCCAACTACATTAGATGCAAATGGCAAAAGTGTGCAAATAAAACAAATCTCAAATAAAGCTATTTTACAACAGTTTAAAAATGTGCAATCTATTTGGAATGAGTTTAAAACAACTTTAAATACTATTTTAAATAATCCAAAAGCAAAAATAGATTTTGCAAAATTAGCCAAAAATATACAAGTATTAAAATCATCAAATAAAGCAGTAGGGATGATGCAAAAAACTCTTGAAGATAAAAATCAAATGATTATTAAGATGATTGTTGCTCTTATAATACTTGCTACTATATTTTTTGTATTAACAATAATTGTAATCAATAAAGCTATTTTAACTCCATTATATAGTTTTCAATCAGGTTTGACAAACTTTTTTGATTATCTAAATAAAACTACCTCTCAAGCAAATCCTATTAAAATTTACAATAATGATGAGATAGGAAATATGACAAATACAGTAAATCAAAATATTTTAAAGATTCAACAAAATATAGAAGATGATAAAAAAGTTATAGATGATACAATATCTGTATTAAATGAATTTGAACAAGGAAACTTGTATAAAAGAGTAAAAGTAACTAGCTCAAATCCTGCTTTGCAACAACTAACAAAATTATTAAATCAAATGGCAGATATTTTTGAAAAAAATATAGAAAATATATTAACAATTTTAAATCAATATTCAAATAATAATTATGTAAATAAAGTAGATACAAAAGGTATAAAAGAGCATCTGTTAAAGTTAGCAAATGGTGTAAATACATTAGGTGAAGCTATCACAACTATACT
>JAMOPZ010000453.1 GCA_027064245.1 Campylobacterales bacterium | reverse complement strand
AATATAATTTAATGAGACAACTGCACAATAAACAAGTTTATAGCTACTTCTAACATATTATTAAAAATTATATGGTACAATTGCCAAAATATTTAAAAGGATTTGATAATTGTTTGACACAATAAAAGAGGACTTCTTAGTACCTAAAAAAAATGATCCAGCACTACATAGTATATTTGAACTTTTTTTTAACTATCCTGGAATTTGGGCTATAGTAAACTATAGAGTTGCAAATAGATTATATAGAGCAAATTTTAAAGTCATTGCTAGAATAATAAGTGGTATTACTCAAATTATAACAAATATAGATATTCATCCAGCAGCTACTATAGGACGAAGAGTTTTTATAGATCATGGTTTTGGTGTAGTAATAGGTGAAACAACTGTTATAGAGGATGATGTGCTTATTTATCAAGGTGTTACTTTAGGTGGAGTAAGTTTAGTTCATGGAAAAAGACATCCAACTATAAAAAAAGCTAGTGTTATAGGAAGTGGTGCAAAAATACTTGGAGATATCACTATAGGTGAGCATTGTAAAATAGGGGCAAATTCTGTAGTAGTAAAAGATGTACCATGTGGTTCAACAGCTATAGGTGTACCAGCTAGGGTTATAAAACAAACTATAAATAAATGTCAAGATGCTACAGTACAATTAGATCATAATAATATTCCTGATATCTCTAAAGAGATGTTTAATTATCTTTTAAAAAGAGTTGCTGTTTTAGAACATGCTTTAAAAAAATATGATGGTATAGATGTATCAAATGAAGATAAAGAGTTAGAAGATATCTATAAAAATTTTATTGATGCTATGAAAAAAGAGGATTGATCTCATAATCTATTTTAATTGTAAAATAAGTGAAATTTCATCACAAATAGGAAAGTGTTTGCATTTTATACAGTCTGCCCATATTTTAGGTTCAGGTATTGTCTCTTTTGCAATCTCTTTAAAATCAAGTGATTCAAAAAAATGTTTTTGATATGTAAGAACTAACAACTCTTTTATTTTTAGCTCTTTTGCCTCTTTTATTGCAGCCTGGATAAGTTTTTTTCCTAAACCTTGTTTTCTATATTCTTTTTTTACTATTAAACTTCTAATTTCAGCTAATTGTATAGTATGAATATGAAGTGCAACAAAAGCTATAAATCTATTGTTATCTTTAATAGCAAGATAAGATCGTATAGTTGTAGCCATCTCATTTTGATTTCTATGTAAGATATTTCCATTTTCAACTTCCGTTTTTACAAGCTCTTGCATAAGAGGTATATCTACTACTGTTGGTTTAAAAATCTTCACAATCATTCTCCAAAGATATAGTTAGCAATTCGTTGCTCTAAAGTTTCTATACCTTTATTTTTTAAATTTGATATAAAGATACCATCTTTATATTTATTTTTTAATCTATTTAGATCTGCTTGTTTTAGTTTGTCTGTTTTTGTAAATACATTTATTATAAGCTGATCACCTTTTTTTATATGTTGTAAAAAGTCATCTACACTTTGATCAATATCAAGATTTGGATGTCTAGAGTCTATTAGATGTACAAATATTTGTAAAGATACTCTATCTTCTAAAAATTGAGTTAAGTTTCTATGCCAATCTTTTTTTAAAGATTTAGATACTTTTGCATAACCAAATCCAGGAAGATCTACAAATCTTACACTATAGTTTGGTTTATCCTCTTGTGCATAATCTTTAAAAGTAACATCAAAATAGTTTATAAGTTGTGTTTTTCCTGGAGTTGATGATGA
Source organism: Campylobacterales bacterium (assembly GCA_027064245.1). Taxonomy (GTDB): domain Bacteria; phylum Campylobacterota; class Campylobacteria; order Campylobacterales; family Arcobacteraceae; genus JAIOSF01. The sequence goes on along the minus strand of JAMOPZ010000453.1, from coordinate 4,081 downwards.
CTTTGCCAATGTTTTTCGTTTGGTCAATGAGTTTAAAAGTGAACTTTTACCAACATTACTTCTACCTAAAAAAGCGATCTCAGCTATATCAGGAGAGGGAGAGTCTGCTAAACTTTTAGCTGAAGTTAGAAAAGCTGCATTTACTATTTTTAATTGTTTCATATTTTAATTACCTAATTTTAATCTAAATTTTACAGGTTTGTTTTTTTCACCATCTATTTTGATAAGTCCTGTTTTTTCATCTATATATATTTTTGAAGCATAAAGTTTTTTATCTGTTTTTATATCTTCTAAAAATGCATCTCCTTGTATAGTATATTGTTGTTTATTAGGAGTGTAAGTTACACTATCTCCTTTACCTTTTAGGAGCTTGTCTTTTAAAACAATTGTAAATGTAACATCTTTTGTTGCTATATATTTTATTGGTTGTTGTGCATTTTTTTTAGTTTTTTTGGTGTATATTACTAAATTTTGACATTTTAATATATCATCATTTTTTGTCATTTTAACATCACCTTTAAAATAAATCATATTTTTTTTTGTATTTGATTCAAAAGATTTTGCATTAATATTAAGATAATTTTCCTCTGCAATTATTAAAGAAAATATAATTGATACAAATAAAAAAATTTTATTCATCTTATGATCCCCCTTTTAAATTTATATTAAATTTTATATCATTTGCTTTTAACTTATTTGAATTTATATCATAAAATAGCTTTTTACCTGTAAATATATTTTTTAAATAAACAGCAGTAAAAAAGTGATTATTATAAATATTTTTTCTATTCATATCATATATTAAACTTTGTGTTTTTAAGCTTAAACCTTTAGTATTTTCTAAGTAAATATCACCTTTTAGGTAAAAGATATTGTTCTTTTGTTTTATATAGTTTGCATTTATTGTATCTACAATATTTTTATCTCTTAAAACAACCGAAGCATTGTATAATTGTTTTGAATTGTTATACAAAAATGTTTTATCTGCTTGGATTAGTTGTTCTACCTCATTTTTATTTATTGTATATGCGGTTGCTTTGTAAAATTCAACCAAAGGTCTAGTTTCTTGTTTTGTATTATGTTTTGAGTTATCTTTTACAAATGATAATACTAATAATCCACTACTTAATAAAATAAGTAAAAATTTTGTTATACCCATAAAGATTTTAAACTATCCATATTATTGTATTTTAAAATATATTCTATCATCTCTCGTACTGCACCATCTCCACCATTTTTAGTACAAATATTTGTTGTAATTTGTTTTATATCTTCAACTGCATCTTTTGGTGCAAAAGATAGTTTTGCTTTAGATAACATTTTATAATCGTTTAGATCATCTCCTATAGCTGCTATATTATCCCAAGTGATATTTTCTTTTTTTAATATCTCTTCTATAATCTTATCTTTATTATCAATATTTTGATAAAGATAATCAACACCTAACTCTTTTGCCCTTTTTTCTACAATAGTAGATGATCTACCTGTTATAATAGCTGTTTTTTTCTTAAGTTTTTTATTCCAAGATGCTATTGCTAGACCATCTTTTACATTAAATGTTTTACTCTCTTGTGCATTTGTGGTATATGATATATCTCCATTTGTCATTGTACCATCAACATCTAGTATAATTAATTTTATCATTATTTAACCTTTTTTAAGTTTTAATTTTATACTGTAAATAGTCTGATATTTGTATTAAACAAAATGTAACCAAAAATATAAATAATCCAGGAAAAAAACTAACCCACCATGCAATTTGAATAACCTCTCTTCCATCGCTTAATAAACTTCCCCAGCTCATCTGAGGGGGATTTATACCTAGTCCTAGAAAACTAAGTCCAGACTCTGCTAGTATAGCTCCTCCTACACCAAAGGTAAATGATATTAAAAAAATAGGTGCCAAAAGTGGTGCAAAATATTTTAATATAATTTTAGTTTTATTTATATTTGCAAGATTTAAGATCTTTATAAATGGTTTATCTCCTATAGAAAATGACTCACTTCTTATCATTCGTGCCATTGACATCCAGCTTGTAATAGATAATACAATAATAAGTATCAAAATATTTGCTTCCATATAACTAACAAGTGCAAGAAGTAAAAAAAATGTTGGAAATGTTAAAAAAAGATCTATAATAACTACAATAGTTTTATCTATATTACCTTTAAAATAACCACCACTAATACCTACTATTATACCCACAAAAGATGATATTAAAGCACTTACAAATCCAATAAAAAGTGATACTTGACCACCTTGTAAAACTCTAGCAAAAATATCTCTTCCTAATCTATCTGTTCCCATAATATGTTCAATACTAGGTGGTACTAAGATAGCATTAGGATCTAAAAGATAAGGAGATACTGTATATATCAATGGAAATAAAAAAACTCCCAAAATAATAAAAACAAGAGATCCAATAGCAATTTTTATCATACTTGATAATATGTTAAAGAACTTTTACCAAATTTTTTTGTTTTAAATTGATTAAATTTACCTATAGTTTTAGGCATATCAATAGTACTTAAATGTTCAAATGTTACTAAAAATATATTATTATTATTAAAATTTTTTACCATATTAAAAGATTTTTCATAAATATCTTCCATACCATCTCTAAAATCAAATGGTGGATCTATATATACTATTATAGGATTATTTTCAATATTATTTAAAATTTTAGGAAGATGTTCAAAACTATCACCTAAAATACAAGTTGTTTTATCTGGATCAATTAAAGAGCAGTTTTTTTGTAATATTTTAAAAGAGTATCTATCTTTTTCTATAAAATAAGCCTCTTTAGCATCTCTACTTATAGCTTCTAATCCAATGCTTCCACTTCCTCCAAATACTTCTATAAATACTGTATCTATAATATCAAATTGTAGTACATTAAAAAATGATTCTTTTAATATCGATTTTGAACTTCTAGTTGTATCTAAAGATGGTAGTTCTAGAAGTTTACCTTTATATTTACCACCTATGATTTTTGTTGTTAATTTTTGTTTTTTCATATTGTTACCGTTTGATTCTTTCCATTTTCTTTTGCTTTATAAAGTGCTATATCTACTCTTTTTAGTAACTGTTCTTTTGTATCATCTTCTATTTTAAAGGTAGTAACCCCTAAACTAATTGTAATAAAATGTTCAATTTGTTCAAATTTATATGCTTGTATTGTTGTTCTTATTTTATTTGCTATATTAATAGCATCATCTAAAGATGTTTCAGGAAGCAATATCATAAACTCCTCTCCACCCCATCTTGAGATTATATCTGTAGATCTTGTAGAATCTTTTGCAATATTTGATAATACTTTTAAAACTATATCTCCCACATCATGACCATAGGTGTCATTTATATTTTTAAAATTATCAATATCAAACATAATTAAAGCAAACTCTCTTTTGTATCGTTGTTGTCGTTGGATCTCTGTATCTAAATGATTATGTAATTTTTGTCTATTAAATAAAGATGTTAAATTATCGTGAGTTGCTTGATAATTTAGCAGTGTAGTATATTTTCTAAGCTCTGTTACATCAGTAAAAGATACCACATAGTGTTCTGTATTATAAAAGAAATTAGAGATATTTACTTGAAAATATTTTATATTATTATCTATATTATACATTTTGACAATCTTATCTATAGGATCTAAATTTTGCATTCGTAAAATCCATTCTTCATTATCTTCACAATGAAAATATCCATCCTCTTTTAAAAAAAGTCTATTTATACAGATATGTTTTTCATAAAACTGATCTAAACTCTCTAATCCTAAAAAATCCAACATAGTTTTATTCATATTTGAAACTTTATTATCATTTACTACAAAAATAAGATTTTTTTGTGAATTTAATATATATCTTAACTCTATAGTTTTTTCTTCAACTTGTTTCTCTAATGTTTCATTTGCTTTTAGTAATTCTTTTCGTAAAAATTTAGGTTCGAGCGCATATATTATATTATCTAACAATGTTGATAAATTTAATGGTTTGCTAACATACCCTTGTACTTTAAGCTCTATTGATCTTCTTAAAAAATCAACATCTCCATGCGCTGTAGTTATAATTACAGGGA
>JAMOPZ010000452.1 GCA_027064245.1 Campylobacterales bacterium | reverse complement strand
AACAAAATGTAGTTTTAGAGAAACCAAAAGATATCTCTTTTGGTCATTATGCTACACCTGTAGCATTTTCTCTTGCAAAAACTTTAAGAAAAAATCCTATGATAATAGCTGATGAATTAGCAAAAAAATTTGAAAATAGTGATATTTTTGAATCAGTAACTACTTTAAAGGGGTTTGTTAATTTTAAACTTAACAACTCTTTTTTATCATCTTTAATAGATCAATCATTAGCAAAAGGTGAAGAGTTTGCAAAAGATGAAAAAAAAGATGAAAAGATTCTTTTAGAGTTTGTCAGTGCAAATCCAACTGGACCTTTACATATAGGTCATGCAAGAGGTGCTATTTTTGGTGATGCACTTTTAAGAGTTGGAAAATATCTAGGATACGATATAAAATCAGAGTATTATGTAAATGACGCTGGTGCCCAAATGGGACTTTTAGGACTTTCTGTATATTTAGCAGGAAGAGAGTCTATACTTGGGTTAGATGTACAATATCCTGAAAAATATTATAGAGGTGAGTATCTTTTTGATATTGCAAAACTTTGTGAAAAAAAGTTTGGTAAAGAGATATTTGAAGATGAATCAAGACAAGAGGAGTTAGCACTTTTTGCCAAAGATGAAGTTTTATCACTTATAAAAAGTGATCTAAGTGATCTTGGAGTTTATTTTGATACTTGGGTTAGTGAAAAATCACTATATAGCTCATGGGAAGATACAAAATCAGCTCTTGAATCACAAGGATCATTATATAATAAAGATGGCAAAGTTTTTATAGCTTCTACAAAATATGGAGATGATGCAGATAGAGTAGTTGTAAGAGAAAATGGTATCCCTACATATTTAGCAGGAGATATAATCTATCATAAAAACAAATATGATAGAAACTATGACAGATATATCAATATTTGGGGTGCAGATCATCATGGATATATCAAAAGAGTTAAAGCTGCTATTGAGTTTTTGGGGTTTGAATCATCAAAATTAGAGATACTCTTATCTCAGATGGTTGCACTTTTAAAAGGTGGTCAACCATATAAGATGAGTAAAAGAGCTGGGACTGTAATACTTATGTCCGATATAGTACAAGAGATAGGTTCAGATGCACTTAGATTTATATTTTTAACAAAAAAAAGTGATACTCACTTAGAATTTGATATAGATCTACTTAAAAATAATGATTCTTCAAATCCTGTATTTTATATAAACTATGCACATGCTAGGATAAATCAATTATTTAAAAAAGCATCATTAACTCCTAAAGATGTAAAACAAAATTCTCTTGAAAATTTAAATCAAGATTCTATAGATTTAGTTTATGAATCATTACTTTTAAATACAGTTTTAAATGATGCATTTATAAAAAGAGATATGCAAAAAATTACAGATTATTTACATGGTTTAAGTGCTATGGTTCATAAATTTTATAACAATAATAAAATTATAGATACAAAAGAGCAAGATCAGTATTTAAAAATTTTAAGTATGGCAGCACTAAGTATCAGAACAGGACTAAATGTTTTAGGAATTAAAGCAAAGGAGATTATGTAATGGTAAAAATAATACTTATTGTATTCGCAGTAATTATTGGTGTTATGATATATACAGGCAACATGGGTGGAGCAAAAAAAGCTACACAAAACTATGCAGATGTTATGTATAGTGGAAAAGCAAATCCTAAGGGTGATGCAAAACCAGCACCTATGTATGAATATATAAAAAATAAGAAAAAAGGTTCAATAAAATAAAAGGATAAAAAATGGCAGAAAAAATATTAGCATGTGATAATGAAAAATGTATAGCACATAATGAATGTGAAAGATATAGACTTTTTAAAGAAGGTCAAAAAGATTATAAAACTCATAGTGGTAAACCAGATAAAAAATGTGGAAAATTTTTAAAATCTACAGCAAAATAAAAAATAATATAAAATAAAAGGTAAAAACTTGAGAACACATTATTGTACAGAAGTAACAGAAAATAATATAGACCAAACTGTAACAGTTGCAGGTTGGGTAAATAGTAGAAGAGATCATGGTGGATTGATCTTTATAGATTTAAGAGATAAAGGTGGTTTAGTTCAACTAGTTTGTGATCCAGCAGATAATAAAGAGGCTCACTCTATTGCAGAAAATGTAAGAGATGAATTTGTTTTAATAGCAACTGGAAAAGTAAGAGCAAGAGGAGAAGGACTAGAAAATCCAAACCTTATCACTGGTAAAATTGAGATAGTTGTAGATAATCTTATTATAGAAAATAGATCAAAACCTATGCCGTTTGATCTAAATGATCTAAAAGTAAATGAAGAGATAAAACTAAGAAACAGATTTTTAGAACTTCGAGGTAAAAAATCTTACGATATTTTTAAATTAAGATCAAAAGCAAATATTGCTATTAGAAATTGTCTAAATGATATGGACTTTTTAGATGTGGAAACTCCAATTCTTACAAAATCTACTCCTGAAGGTGCAAGAGATTATCTAGTGCCAAGTAGAGTTCATCATGGTGAGTTTTATGCACTACCTCAATCTCCACAACTTTTTAAACAGCTTTTAATGGTAAGTGGATTTGATAAATATTTTCAAATAGCAAAATGTTTTAGAGATGAAGACTTAAGAGCAGATAGACAACCAGAGTTTACTCAAATAGATGTTGAGATGTCTTTTTGTACGCAAGATGATGTTATAAAAGTATGTGAAAAAGTTATCCACGATACATTTACAGCATGTGGATTTGATGTACCATCTACATTTCCTAGAATGACATATAATGACGCTATGGAACTATATGGATCAGATAAACCAGATATGAGATATGATCTAAAGATGGTAGAGGTATCTGATATATTTGACTTTTGTACACTAGATATATTTTCAAATATTGCAAAAGATAAAGTAAAAAATAGAATCAAAGCTTTAAAAGTACCAAATGGTGACAATATATTTTCAAAACGACAAATGAAAGGTTTTGAGGACTTTGTAAGAAAATTTGGAGCTAGTGGTTTAGGATACTTCCAAATGAAAGAGGATGGTTTAAAAGGACCATTAAATAAATTTTTTGTAGATACTCCTGAAAAACTTGATGAGTTAGTTGAACGATGTGAAATGAAAGTAGGAGATATTATATTCTTTGGTGCTGGTGAGAAAAAGCTAGTTTGGGATTATATGGGACGACTAAGAATTGAACTAGCAAATCAAATGGGACTAATAGACAAAGATAAATTTGAGTTTTTATGGGTTGTTGATTTTCCTATGTTTGAATCTGAAGATGGTAAAACAAAAGCTTTACATCATCCATTTACAATGCCAAATTTAGAAAAATGTGATCTTGATAATATTGATGATTTAGAATCTATTGAATCAATCGCTTATGATGTTGTATTAAATGGTACAGAACTAGGTGGTGGGTCTTTAAGAATACATAAGTCTGATATTCAAGCAAAAGTATTTAAACTTATGGGTATAAGTGATGAAGAAGCAAAAGAAAAATTTGGTTTTCTTTTAGATGCTTTAGAGTTTGGTGCACCTCCTCATGGTGGATTTGCTTTAGGTTTTGATAGAATGATTATGCTTATGGCAGGAACTGATAGTATCAGAGATGTTATAGCATTTCCAAAAACACAAAAAGCACAATGTTTACTAACACAAGCTCCAAGTAGTGTTGATGATGAACAACTAAAAGAGTTAAGTCTTAGAATTAGACAACAAATACAAGCATAAAACCATATGGATATTATAGTTGCATCAGGAAATAAAGGAAAGATAAGAGAGATTGAAAAATATCTTCCATCTTTTCAAATTATACCATTTAAAGATATTTTAGGTGATATTACTATAATTGAAGATGGCTTAAGTTTTAAAGAAAATGCTACTATAAAACTAAAAGCTATTCAAGAAGCTTTAGTAAAAATAAATTATAAAAACAGTTATATAATAATAGCAGATGATAGTGGTATTAGTGTACCACTATTGGATAATACTCCTGGAATATATAGTGCAAGATATGCAGGAGTTAATGCAACAGATAAACAAAATAATCAAAAATTAATATCAACTTTAAAAGAAAAACATATTACACAAACAGATGCTTTTTATACAGCTTGTATAGCTATATATTATCAAAATACTATCTTTACTACACATGGTTGGATGCATGGCACGGTTATATTAGAAGAAAAAGGTAGTAATGGTTTTGGATATGATCCTATGTTTATCCCAAATGGTTTTGATAAAACTTTAGGTGAACTTTCATATGATATAAAAAAATCTTTAAGTCATAGAACAAAAGCACTAGACTTAGCTTTTAAATATATTCTACCTTTTTCTTCTAAAATTTAAACTATCAGAGTATTTTTATACAAGCTTAGGAGATAACTTGATAAACTTGTAACAAATAAATGTTTAATATAAATAGTTCCTTTAAATAAATTAATACTTTATAGCATTTATATAACTTTTATTTGATAAAACTTTCTTTTTATAAGCTATATCAAATGCAGTTCCATGATCTACACTAGTACGGATAATTGGTAAATTTAATGATACATTAATACCATCTTCAAAATACAAAGCTTTAAGTGGTGCTAAACCTTGATCATGATACATAGCTACAAAATATTTAAAACTTTTTCTAGTATGTGGAGTAAAAGCGATATCTGGTACAACTAAAGTAAATCTACTATTTAGTTTTTTATTTACTTTTTTTATAGCTTTTTGTATAATAAACTCTTCAGTTCCTAAAACACCATTATCTCCAGCATGAGGATTTAGACCTAAAATGGCTATAGGTTTATCATATTTTTCAATACAATTATAAAAATCTGTAAAAAATCTAATTAATTTTTTCTTATCTATTTGTTTTGCCACTTTTTTTAAAGCTATATGTTCAGTATATAAAGCTACAAACATTTTTGAGACACCTAGCATCATAATTGCATCTTTTTTAAAAATATCTCTTAACATATCTGTATGTCCCACATAGTTTATACCAGCTTTATTCCATGCTTCTTTGTTAATAGGTAGTGTACAAACAGAATCTACTTTTTTTTGTTTTGCTAACTTTATGGCTGTTAAAAAAGAGTTATATGAAAAAACTCCAGATTTTTTAGATACTATTGATGGTTTTATTTTAAAATAATCATATTTTCCATAAATTTTAAAATCTTTTGGTATTTTTATATTTAACAGTTTTGATGCTTGATCTAAAAGTTTTTTATCTATACAATATATAGGGGTACAATATTTTTTTATATTATTATGATTTTGTAGTGCTAATTGCACCCCTATTCCATTTAGATCTCCTAGACTTATAGCTATTTTTTTCATATTTTTATTTTATTAACTTTTGCATATCTTTTATAGCAGTTTTAAGTCCTGTAAAAACCGATCTAGCGATAATACTTTGACCAATATTTAACTCAATAATACCATCTATATTTGATACTAAATGTACATTTTGATAATTTAGTCCATGACCTGCAGCAACTTTTAAACCAAACATATTTGCTAATTTTGTAGCATTTTTTATATCATATATACTTTCTTGTAAAAGTATTAATAGCTGATCTCTTGAAAGTTCTAAATCTTTTATACTATATTTTGTTTTTTCTAAACCACTATAAAGCATAGCATATATATTTGCAAAACTTCCTGTATGAAGCTCTACAAACTCTACACCTAACTCTTTTGATAACTCTATAGCTTTTTTTGTAGGATCTATAAAAAGTGATACCTCAATACCAGCTTTATGAAGCTTTGCTATTGCTTTTTTAATCTTTTTAAAGTTATTTTTAAGATCAAGTCCACCTTCAGTTGTAACCTCTGCTCTATTTTCTGGTACTATTGT
>JAMOPZ010000451.1 GCA_027064245.1 Campylobacterales bacterium | reverse complement strand
TCTATATCTGTTTGTGCTTTAGCCTGTAATGCTTTTTCATAATAAATAATATCTAAACCCATATAGCTAAATACACTCCATTTTAATTATCCTATTAATCTATTTAATTTTAAGAAAATATCATCATTTGTGTATATTTTAGCATATTTTATCTTATGTTGTAAAAAGTGTTCAAAAAGTATATTATCATGGGTTTTTAATAGTGTTTTGTAGTTATTTGCAACATTATTATTTATAAGTTGATTATTTAATTTTAAATTCATAGGATCTATTAGATTAAATTCTCCATTTAATTTTGATATATCTTCTTCTAAATGATCTCTTACGACTAAGGCATATATCTCATTTTTAGCAGATATAGTACTTAAATTTATATTGTTTTCTAGAAAATCTCCAATTATAAAGATTAGACTTTTTTGTTTTAGACTATTGATATATAAGCAAAAATTTTCATAGGATATTGTCTTTTGTAAAGGGTTTAGCTTAACAGCATAATCTACAATATCTTCTAAGATATCTGTTGATCTTGAAGGCTTATAGTGTTTTTGTAGATCTTGATCAAAGAATATGGTTTGAAATTTATCATGATTTTTTACAGAACTATAGCCCAATATTGCTACAATATATGCCATAATATATTGTTTTAATTCAATAGAACCAAAATATATATTACCACTTATCATAAAAGCTATAATTATATTTAGTTCCCTTTCATCATTAAATTGATTTATTTGTAAAGTACCATCTGAACTTTTTGCTGTTGCATTCCAGTTTATTTTTCTTATATCATCACCAATATTATACTCTTTGATCTCATCAAAATCTATCCCTTCCCCTTTAAAAGGTGTAATATGAGATCCTATATTATAAGAAAAAACATCTCTTTGAGCTTTTAGTAATATCTCTTTTGTTATTTTGTCCATATTTTTCTCATTAAGGAGTTGGTATTGTACCTAATATTTTTTGTACTATATCTTTTGGTGTTATATTTTTAGCCGTTGCTTGATAGCTAAGTACAATTCTATGTTGAAGTACATTTGTAGCAACTGTAGCTATATCTAGTGGTGTTACATACTCTTTTCCTCTAATTAATGCTACAGCTCTACTGGCATTGTATAGATCTATACTAGCCCTAGGGCTAGCACCTACTTCTATATATGAAGAGTATTGTTCTAAGCCATAATTTTGTGGTTCTCGTGTAGCAAAAATAAGTTTTAAAATATATCTTTGAATCTCATCATCTACATGTACTTGATGTACTTTTTCTTGAAGTATTTTTATAGCTTGTTGATCTATTACTTGATTTATAGTTTGAAATCCAATTTTAGATACACGGTTTACTATTTCAAACTCCTCTTCTATGGTATTGTAATTAACTACAACTTTTAACATAAATCTATCAAGTTGAGCTTCTGGAAGCTTATAAACTCCCTCTTGTTCTACTGGATTTTGAGTTGCCATAACTAAAAATGGATCACCAACTTTAAAAGAGTTATCTCCTATGGTTACTTGTTTTTCTTGCATCACTTCTAAAAGTGCAGATTGTACCTTTGCTGGAGCTCTGTTTATCTCATCTGCTAAAAGAAGATTTGTAAAAACAGGACCCTTTTTTACATTAAAGTTTGATTCTTTTTGGTTATATATTTGTGATCCTACAATATCACTAGGTAACAGATCAGGGGTAAATTGTATTCTTTTAAATTCAACACCTAATGCTTTTGAAAAGGCATTTATAGCTGTAGTTTTTGCTAAACCAGGAACCCCCTCAACCAAGATATGCCCATTGGTTATAAGAGCTATTAAAATAGAATCTATTAGCTCCTCTTGTCCTACAATTACTTTTTTTACTTCTGTTTTAATATCTGTTATATAGTTATTCATAAAATAAGTATCCTTTATTTAATTGGTTATAAAAATTATTTTATAAAATTATATCCCTATACCATTAACTAAAAATTAAATATATATTTTATATAAAATTATTTAATTTTTATTCTGCTTTTGATTGAAAAGAGATCTCTATAGTTGTATCTGAATTATTAGGATTTGCAGGGTATTGTTTTGTAGATTCTTGCTCTAAAAAATCTTTTAATTGAGTATCAAAACCTGTATCATTTGAATATTTTATAAATTTATAACTAAAAGTACCAGTTTTAGATATTGTTATTATAACTTTTGCTTTTGAATTATTATAAAAATTAGTAGGTTGCCATCTACTTGAGATAATGGTATATATTTTTGAAAAATAGGGATCGGTATCTTTTTTTACATTACTTACTACTATTTTTTTTGCTGTTGTTTGTTTGTTTTTTACCAACTTTGAAACAGTAAGTTTATCAACTTTTTTTTGTTTTTCAAATTTGGATTTAAATCTGCTTGATATTGAACTTTGCTTTAGATTTAAAACTTTTTGTTTTGTTATTTTTGCAGCTTTTGTTTTAACATGCGCAAAAAGTGACTTTAAATTTGATTTTCTTTTTGATGAGTTTGATTTTGATCTTTTTACAACTTTTGCAGATTTTTTAGTTTTTATAGCTTTAATTGTAGATGTTATTTTACTTACTTTTTTATCTTCTAAAACAATATCTAATTGTAATACAGTATTTTTTGAAATTGCAGCAACTTTTTTTACATTTACACCACTTAAATAGTAAAAAAAAGCAACTATAATGAAAATATAAATTGAAACAGCCAAAGTAGCTGAAAGAAAAAAATATTTTTTATTATCCATCTGTTATCAATGCAACTTTAAAAAATCCTGCTTCTTTAACAGTTTTTAAGATATACACAACATCTTCATATTTTAGATTTTTATCTGCTCGTATATGTACTGGTGTGTTTCTATTTTTATTTTTTGAAAATAATACAAAAGAATCTGCAAAATTTAAAAATTTATAACGATTTTTTTTATTTACTATTATATCTCTATTTTTATTTATAACAATTGTTATATTTTTAACAGTTTCTACTTTTTTTGAGTGACTCCCTTTTGGAAGATTGATATTTTCTTCATATTCTAAAACAGGAGCAGTAACCATAAGTATAGCCAAAAGAACTAGCATCACATCAACTAAAGGAGTTATATTTAACTCTGGCTTTTGATCGTAATTGTACATTTAGTTCCTTGCTAGAAGTATATCTATTTGAGATTTTATATATGTATTTAGTTCATAAATTTTTCTTGTAATTATCTGATGAAAAGTATATGCAAAAATAGCTACAAATATTCCAGCTGCAGTTGCTACGAGTGCTTCTGATATAACAGGAGCAATAGTTGAAAATGCTACTTTAGAAATAGTTGAAAATTTAGCAAATGATTCTAATATCCCAACAACAGTTCCAAATAATCCTATAAATGGTGCAGTTGATGCTATAATTGACAACCAAGTCAAACCACTACTTGCATCTCTAATAAGTGTAATCTCGCATACATCTAATAACTCTTTAGATATAGTGGTATTACCCACACATTGTCCTATATTTGAAAGAGGATTGATTTTTGCATCTCGTGTTACTAGTGAAGATAGATTATCATTTTCAAGTGATATTAAAGAAGATAATTGAAGATATTTATATATAAATATCCAAAACAATAGTATTAAATATATAGATAATAGAAGCAATACCGATATCGATATTGCACTACTATCATTTAAATAATTAAGTATTATATCCATTTATTAAGCAAATGAATTAATTTTTGATTCAACTGATGCCATAGAAACATTAGATTCTTTTACAGAATTTACAAGTTCTTTAGCTTTTGCTAAATTTTCAGATATGCTAGATCCATCATTAGAAGTCAGTGCCACAGCACCATCAACTAATATATCTACACTATCTTCATTAACTTTTACATGACCCCAGTTGATTGCAATTGCCTCTTTAGAAGCATCCTCATTTTCAATCTCAATTACTCCAACAGTTAAAGCAGATACCAAAGATGAGTGATGTGGTAATACACCAAACTCACCATCTTTTCCTGGTAATAATACTGTTTTAACATTTCCATCAAAAATTTGACCATTTGGTGTAACTATTGATAATTTAAGTATATCCATATCTTTACCTTTTTAGCAATTAAGCTTTCATACCTTCAGCTTTTGATATAGCTTCATCAATTCCACCTACCATATAAAATGCATTTTCTGGCATATGGTCATACTCTCCATCTAAAATACCTTTAAATCCTTTAATAGTATCTGATAACTCTACATATTTTCCTGGACTTCCTGTAAATACTTCAGCAACGAAGAATGGTTGAGATAAGAATTTTTCAACTTTTCTAGCTCTATCAACAACTAATTTGTCAGCTTCACTTAACTCATCCATACCAAGAATAGCAATAATATCTTGTAGATCTTTATATTTTTGAAGAAGTGATTGAACCCCTCTTGCAGTACTATAATGATCTTCTCCTAAAATATCTGCACTTAAAATTCTACTTGTAGAATCAAGTGGATCCACTGCAGGATAGATACCTTTTTCAGCAATTTTTCTATTTAGTACTGTTGTAGCATCTAAGTGAGCAAAAACAGAAGCTGGAGCTGGATCTGTTAAGTCATCTGCTGGTACATAAACAGCTTGAACTGAAGTGATAGAACCTTTTTTAGTTGTTGTAATTCTTTCTTGAAGTTTACCCATCTCACTTGCAAGTGTAGGTTGGTAACCAACAGCTGAAGGAATTCTTCCTAAAAGTGCTGACATTTCAGAACCACTTTGAGCATATCTAAAGATATTATCAATAAACATAAGTACATCAAGACCTTTTTCATCTCTAAAATACTCAGCCATTGTAAGACCTGTAAGTGCAATTCTATTTCTAGCACCTGGAGGCTCACTCATTTGCCCATAACATAAAGCAACTTTATCAAGAACATTTGAATCTTTCATTTCATAGTAAAGATCATTTCCTTCTCTTGTTCTTTCTCCAACACCAGCAAATACAGAATAACCATCATGTTTAAATGCAACATTATGAATAAGTTCCATAATAATAACTGTTTTACCAACACCAGCACCACCAAATAGTCCTACTTTTCCACCTTTTGCATAAGGAGCTAGTAGATCTACTACTTTGATACCTGTTTCAAACATCTCTGTTGAAGTTGATTGTTCTTCAAAACTTGGTGCTTCTCTATGGATAGACCATTTAGGAACATCTTTTGATAGAGCTTCACCTTCATCAACAGGATCTCCAATTACATTGAAAATTCTCCCTAAAACTTCTTCACCAACTGGTACTTGAATAGGAGCTCCAGTTGAGATAACTTTTTGACCTCTTGTTAAACCTTCAGTCATATCCATTGAAATTGTTCTTACTCTACTATCACCAATATGTGCTGCTACTTCAAGAACTAATCTTTCTTTAGTCCCTGGTACTTCAATAGCATCATTGATTGCAGGTAGGTGTCCGTTGAATTCAACATCAACAACTGGACCCATAATTTGAATAATTTTACCTTCCATATATCGTCTTCCTTTCTTATTTTTATTTTAATGATTCAACACCAGAGATAATTTCAATTAACTCTGTTGTAATCGCGGCTTGTCTTGCTTTATTAAACTCAACTGTTAGATCATTTACCCGTTCAGTAGCATTATTTGTTGCATTATCCATAGCTTGCATTCTAGCACTATGCTCAGCAGCTAGTGAATCAATAAGTGAATAATACATATTAAAATCAACATATTTAGAAGTTAATTCATCTAAAATCTCTTCATCATCATCTGGTTCAATCTCTAATACAGAACTTTTAGAAGTTGTATCAACATTATCTAAAGATATAGGCAAAAGATCTTTTACTCTTAACTCTTGAGTTAACATATTTAAAAATCCATTATATACTATAATAACCTTATCTGTTAAACTATTATTAAAATCTTCAAATGTTTCATGTATAAACTGGGCAGCAGTTTCATATGA
>JAMOPZ010000450.1 GCA_027064245.1 Campylobacterales bacterium | reverse complement strand
ATTTTTCATTCTATGTGGATTTGGTAGTGTTAAAATAAGTAAAAACCATAAAACAGATATAAAAACAATAGCATAAGATATCATCTGTAAACTTTGAGTAAATGATCCATCTATCTCTTTAAAATAGATACCACCTACAACTCCACCTATAAATGTACCAAAATATCCAAAAGCATTAAAAACACCTAAAACCTTGCCTCTTTCATATACTTTTGCATATTTTGTAACCAATGATTGCATAATAGGTTCATGCATATTAAACCCTATAAAAAATATCACAACCCCTGATATAAAAAGTGTTTCAGTAGAACTTATACCAATCATGATATATGATAATGCAAAAAAAACTATACCTACAAGTAAGATAGTTTTAAACTTTCCTTTTTTTTCAGCTATTATTGCAGCTGGAGCCATAGCTAAAATACCTGCTATCATAGATGGCATATACACTTTCCAAAGCTCTGTTATCTCCCAAGAGAAAGTTTTTGTTAAAACTATTGGTATAATCATAAAAGCAAAAGTCATCATCCCTTTTTGAAGCATATTTGTTATATTCATCTTTAAAATTTCTGTACTTTTTAAAAAAGCCAATTTATGAACATTATGATAAGTATGTGTCACTTTTGGAGCTTGTGGAACATACTTTATAAGTATAACAATAGAGATAATAGGCAATATAGCTACTATCCAAAATAGATTATTCACCCCTGCATATCCACCAATAACAGGACCTAATATCATAGCTAATGCAAATGATATAGCAATAGACCCACCCATATGTGCCATAGCTTTTGGTCGTTGTTCCTCTTTTACAATATCACTAATCATAGCAGTTACAACAGCACCAATAGCTCCTGCACCTTGTAAAAACCTTCCTAAAAGAAGTGTTAAAATATCTGTTGATATAGCACAAAATGCAGAGCCTATAGCAAAAAGTAAAAGACCTGTTATAATTGTACCTCGTCTTCCTAACTTATCACTCATAATACCAAATGGCACTTGAAAAATCATTTGAGTTATCGCATAACCACCAATAACAATACCTACTAAAGTTGGATTTGATCCAGGAAGTGACAGTGCATATACAGATATAACCGGTAGCACAATAAATAATCCTAAAAATCTCATAGAGATAATAAGATTTAATGGCATAATAGTTTTTAACATTAAAGTTCCTCTTTTTTTAATCTAAAAGTATATCACAAAATTAATAAATTTTATATTTTTTTACAATTTGACAATTAATTCACAATTTTTAGATACAATTCAAAAATTTCGAAAATTTAACAAAGGAAGTGTATGAAAAAAACAATATATTTATCTGCTATTTGTGCCGTAGCACTAAATGCAACCGATCTAGGAACAATAGAAGTTCAAGAGGTAACTGATACAAAAATTATAGAAAATGTAAGTAATGAAGAGGTAAAAAGTGCTGATTTAGCAGAAGCTCTTGCAAAACAAGTACCAAGTATAAATATGATAAGAAGAAGTGGTATTGCAAATGATATTACACTTCGTGGTCAAAAAAGAGATAATATAGTTGTAACTATGGATGGTAGTAAAGTATGTGGTGCTTGTCCAAATAGGATGGATCCACCAACATCTCATATAGTTGTAGCAAATGTAGATAGTGTAAAAGTAAGTGAAGGTCCTTATGATGTAGAGGAGTTTGGAGATTTAAGCGGTAGTGTAAAGATCAAAATGAAAACACCAACAAAAGAGACTAAAGGTGAAGTTGAAACTACAATAGGAAGTTTTGGATATAAAAAATTTGGTGCTAAAGCAAGTGGTGGAAACGATAAAGTAAGAGTTGTATTAAGTGCATCTTATGAAAATAGTGAGCAATATGAAGATGGTGATGGTAATACTATAGCCCAACAAATCCAAAATGCTGTTACAACAAATCCAAAATTTGCCCCTTTTGCATTTAAACCTCAATATCAAGATATGGATGCATATACTAAAAAAACTGCTATGGGAAAAGTTTTTGTAAAAATATCAGATAATCAAGATTTAGAAGCTAGTATTACTGCAAATAGAAGTGATGATGTATTATATGGTAATAGTAAAATGGATGCTATATATGATGATAGTAATATCTACAATCTAAAATATACTATAAAAGATCTTGGAAAATACTCAAAAAAACTTACCTTTAAAGCGTATAAATCAGATGTAAAACACCCTATGAGTACAAAATATAGATTAGCTAGTGGAGTAAACTCTGCAAATGAAGTAATAAGTCAACTTACTACTGATATGATGGGATTTAAAGTTTTAAATGATATTCAAGTAGATGACAATAGATTAGCAACCATAGGAATAGATACAAGTAAAAGAAACTGGGATGGTGCTTATATAGGATATGGTACAAAAACAGCTCTTACAAAGCGACCATCTATCCAAGATGTAGATACAGTTAATAATGCTATTTTCATAAAATGCAATAGAGATATAAATAATATTAATATCAAAACAGGCTTAAGATACAATGATACTACAATAAGTACTGCAAATACTACTTATAATGATAGAGATTTCAACTCTTTAGATGCAAATATTTTAGCTACATTTAAAACTGATGATTCTACAAAATTTTTCGCAGGTATAGGAAGAGCTAGTCGTGTTCCAGATGGAAGAGAATTATACTTTAATAGCTCTATGAATGTTATGAGTGGAAATCCAACTTTAGATCAAACAACAAATACAGAAATAGATCTAGGAATTGAAAAAAAATATGAAAATGGTTATTTAAAATTTAAAACTTTTTATAGTAAGCTAGATGATTATATATACTTCAACAAAGGAAATACAAAAACATTTTCTATGAAAGGAACTCCTACAACTACTGCATATAACTCATTTGAAAATATTGATGCTAAAATATATGGTTTAGAGATACTTGCTAGTTATGATCTAAGTGATGATGCATATTTAGATTTAGGAGCTGCATATCAAAGAGGTAAAAAAGATAACCCTATGATAGGTACAAATATAAATACTATTTCAGGAGTTACTACAACAACTGCACAAACAGATACAGATTTAGCAGATATAACACCTTTAAAAATCAATATTGCATTAAACTATGATATAGATGATTCATTATCTACAAAAGTAGAGTTAATACATGCAAACTCATGGAATAATTATGATAGTGACAATGGAGAACAAGCACTTGATAATTATAATATTATAAACCTAAAAGCAAAAAAAGAGTTTAGTAAAAATATAGAAACAACTATTGGTATAGATAATCTATTTGATAAAACTTATGCTGTATCAAACACATATGCAGATCTTATATTATTAGGTGATGGAACAAGCAATGAAGTTATGCTTTTAAATGAACCAGGGCGATATATATATGCAAATTTTAAATATAAGTTTTAATAAAACTTATATTTAATAAACTTTAATATGCTCTTTTAAACTCAGGATAAGCTTCAAGACCACACTCAACTACATCTAATCCTTCCATTTGCTCATCATCACTAGCTTTTAAAGGTAATATTTTATTTATAATAAATAGTATTATATAGCTACTTACAAAAACAAAAATTGCTACAATAACCACACCTTTTAATTGATCAAAAAATGCTTTTTCTGTAAAAATCCCAACAGCTAATGTTCCCCATATACCATTTACTAAATGAACAGATAGTGCTCCTATTGGATCATCTATTTTTAGTTTATCAAAAAATGGAACTGCTACTACTACTAAAGCTCCACCTATTGCACCTATTAGAATTGGTATATAAATATTGTATAAATCTGGTGCAGCGGTGATTGATACTAATCCACCTAATGCTCCATTTAATATCATGGTAATATCTAGTTTTTTATATTTTAAATACATTAAAATACCAACCATTATAGCTCCAGCAAGACCTGCAGTATTTGTATTTAGTATTGTAAGTGCAACAATATTAGCATTTTCTTTACTAGCAATGCTTCCTACACTTCCACCATTAAATCCAAACCAACCAATCCAAAGCATAAAAGCCCCAAGAGTAACTAATGGAATATTTGAAGCTGGTATTACTCGTACTCTTCCATTTTTATTATATCTACCTTTTCTAGCTCCAATTATAAGTATTGCAGCAAGTAATGCCCAACCACCAGTTGAGTGAATCACCGTGCTTCCTGCTAAATCATACATATTTAGATCTAAAAATGTTCCACTTAATATATTAGATCCCCAAGAGCAATTTACAACTAATGGATATATAAATGAAGCTATAATTACTGTAAATATTGTAAGTGGTAATATTTTTGTTCTTTCACTTACCCCACCACTCATAATATTTACAACTTTTCCAACAAATGCCATCTGAAATAAAAATGCAGCCCAACCACTCATAGAATCAGATCCAAAACTACCAAAAGCAACATTGTATCCTACTAGTAAAAATGTCATTGATGCAACTGAATATATCATAGTATTTGTCATCAAAACTGCACTTACATTTTTAGTACGAACAAGTCCAGCTTCTAACATAGCAAAACCTGGAACCATAAATATAATCAATACAAATGCAAAAAGTGCAAAAAATGTATCAATTATATAGGAAATCTCTGGCGACATAAACACTCCTTATATTTTTTAATTAATATAAGAAGTATATCATAAATTTTTAATTTCAATAAATTTTAATTCAAATATCTACCAATTTATTGAATCTTTTTTAATTTTTTTTAATATTTCATTTGTTTTTGAAAAATGTTTACAACCAAAAAAACCTCTATATGCAGATAAAGGACTAGGATGTGGAGCTGTAAGTATATGATGCTTAGTTGTATCTATAATCTTTGATTTTTTTATAGCACCTGCACCCCAAAGCAAAAAAATAATATTCTCTTTATTTTGAGAAATATATTTTATAATATTATCTGTAAAAATCTCCCAACCCTTATTTTTATGACTATTTGCTTTTGAATCTTCTACAGTTAAAACACTATTTATAAGCAAAACACCCTGTTTTGCCCATGATGTTAAATCACCATCTATACAAATAGAATCCCTATTAAGATCACTGTTAATCTCTTTAAATATATTTACCATACTTGGTGGATTTTTAATATGTTTTGGTGTAGAAAATGCTAAGCCTTGAGCTTGATTTGGTTGATGATAAGGATCTTGACCTATAATAACTACTTTTAGATTATCTAACTTGCATAACTTGAAAGCTGTAAATATTTTATCTTTTGGTGGATATATTGTTTTTGTTTTATACTCTTGATCTAAGAAAGTTTCTAAACTTTTATAATATTCTTTTTCTTTTTCTTGATCAATTATATCTTGCCATATCATTTTGAAAGCTTAAAAAAATTTTTTACTTTTGTAAGTCCAAAATGCATTCCACTATATCTCATAAGAGAAGCTACACTTTTCCACTCTTTTTTATCATAACATGGAGCTGGACAAGTTCTACATCTGGGTTTAATATCATGTGGACAATCAAGAAGTCTATCAAAAGAGTAATCTATAAGTTTCTTACAATCATCACATAAATTTAATTCAACTTGATACTCTTTATCATTATATGATAATATTCTAATATGATCTTTACGATTTTGATGTTTATGTTTACAGTGAAGTTCAAAAAACTTTTTTAAAGTTTTTACTTCACCTTCAAATTTTTCACTAGTCATTTTTAATAGTTATAATCTTACTACTATTTGTTAATATATTTTCAACTCTATTTTGCCAAAGTTGTCCAAAAGTTATTTTATCCTCTTTTGTTGCTATACCTTGCATAATTTTTTGCATCAACTCTTGCTGCATAGGATTTCCTGGTATTGAGCTTGGATTATAAATAACCTCTACACTATCTCCATTATCCAATCTTTGTAGTTTTACACTTGAATTTATATCATCATTAAATTTCATAAGATCATGTCTTACAAATTTTCCACCAATTCCTTTAAATCCACTTTTTTGTGTAGAACCT
>JAMOPZ010000449.1 GCA_027064245.1 Campylobacterales bacterium | reverse complement strand
CTCTTAAAAGTAATTTATTTGCGAAGTTATCGTATTCGTCTATTAGAATCATTAGTTCTAAATTTTGTTCTTTTAGATATGTAAATATATCATCAAAGAATATAATTGGATTGTTGTTTTTTTTAATATCTAGTCTGTATTTTTTTACAAAAGAGGTTAAAACATTTAAAACATAAGCCCTGAAACTCTCTTCTACATCATTTATATCTATACCACTAAAATTAAACCTCATAATAAGATATTTATTTACCTCTTTTGTAGGATTTTTACCTATATAAGTATCACCATAAAGAGTTTCAAAATCATCTTTATAATGTTTATCATAATAGTAGTGTAGCATAGCAATAAATAGAGATTTGCCAAATCTTCTAGGTCTTAAAAATATAAGATAACTCTCATTTAGATTTTCAAGTTTTTCTATAAATTTAGTTTTATCTATAAAATAATAATTATCTTGTTTAATCCTTTTATAATCTGCCAATCCGTAAGGTATTTTTTTCATAACTTTTTCCTAATTATCTTTTGCAATCTATTATCCTAAAAATTTTCCTAATACTTCACTCAATTTTTTCTTATTCACTGGCTTTGTCAAATACTCATCCATGCCAGCTTTAAGAAATTTTTTCCTATCCCCTTTTAGAGCATTTGCAGTTAAAGCTATGATTGGTGTATGTGTTAAGTTGTTTTGGTTTTCATACTCTAATATATTTGCAGTAGCTTCAATACCTCCCATATTTGGCATATTTTCATCCATTAAAATAGCATCATATTGATGATTTTTAAAGTTTTCAATAGATTCTATTCCATCATTTGCTACATCAAATTTTATATTCATCTTTTTTAATACAACCTTCATAAACATCTGATTTGCTTTGTTATCTTCAACTAAAAGTATCTTTTTACCACTAAAATCTATATTTTCTATATTTTTATCTTCTTCGATTGTCTCTTTTGCTATAGTGATAGGGATTGAAAAATAAAACTCACTACCAACTCCAAGCTCACTTTCTACTCTGAACTCTCCATCTAAAAGCTTGACAAGCTTACTACTGATAGTTAGTCCTAATCCCGTTCCTCCAAACTCTCTTGTTGTGGATGTATCCTCTTGACCAAAGGCTTCAAAGATATGTTCTAATTTGTCTTTTGCTATCCCCTTACCTTCATCTTTTACACTTACTCTTAAACAACCATCTTCATATCCAAAGTTTACAAATATATTTTTATGTGGCGGAGTAAATTTTACAGCATTACTTAGAAGATTTGCCACTATTTGTTTTACTCTGTGTGGGTCTGTATTTATAGCTTTTGGTAAATTTTCATCAAATGTTACCTTTAGATTTATATCTTTTTTTGAACATTTTGCATCAAATAGATATGATATGAGACTTAACTCTTTTTTGGTATCAAAATCAATTTTATCAATATTAAGTTTCCCACTCTCTATTTTACTAAAATCTAAAATATCTTCTATGACTTGAAGTAGTCCATTGCTTGATTCATCTATGATGCTTGCATATTCTAAAGTTTTATCCTCTTTTGTTTCATTCTTTATTAAATCTATAAAACCCAGTATTGCATTTAGAGGTGTTCTTATCTCGTGAGACATATTTGCTAAAAACTCTGACTTTGCTTTTGAAAGTGATTGGGCATGTTCGGTTTTGATTCGTAATTTTTCATTATTTTCTAAAATTTTTATGTATAGTTTTATTTTACTTAAAAACTGAAATTTTTCAACAGGTTTGGTAAAATAATCTAAAGCTCCTATCTCATACCCTTGATTTATAAATTCTTCAGATTTAAAAGCAATTGTTAAAAATATAATAGGGATATCTTTTGTATTTTGGATAGATTTTAAAAATTTAGCCACTTCAAAGCCACTCATTCCAGGCATTTTTATATCTAGAAGTATTAAGTTTATATTTTGTTGCATCACTATTTTTAGAGCATCTTCGCCATTTAAAGCTTTTATTATATTAAGAGATCTTATCTCTTTATCTGCTTCTAATTCTTTTAATAGCTCTTCGAGCGAATAGAGGTTTGCTTCTATATCATCTACTATTAATATATTTATCATTTATGAACCCCTTTTCTTGTATATATTATGTTCTATATTTGTTACTATTTCATAATTATACTGTTTTGGTAGCATCTCGCTACAACCTAAAACCAGATAACCATTTGCAAATAAAGAGTTGTCGAGCGTATCAAAAACTTTTTTTTGTAGTATTGTATCAAAATATATCAATACATTCCTGCAAAATATAATATCAAACTCGTTTATAGTACTATCTGTTGCTAAATTATGTTTAAAAAATAGTATTTTATCTTGGATATATTTTTTTATCTGAACAAAATCATCACTTATATCAAACCAATCTTCAAAGTCTTTCTTCCCACCACTTTTAATATAGTTTTCTTTAAACTGCAAAAATTCATTTTTGTTATAAAGCCCATTTTTTGCCTTAGCTAATACAGTAGTATTAAAATCTGTTGCATAGATAGTCGATTTTTCCAAAAGCCCAGCCTCATCAAGCATTATAGCTATACTATATGGTTCATCACCTCTTGAACAAGCAGCACTCCACACTCTTATATGTGATAGCTTTGAAAGCTGTGGTAAAACATCGCTTATAATATTTTTATATACTTGGCTATCTCTAAAAAACTCTGTAGTATTTATAGAAAATCCCCTTAAAAGTTTTGCTAAAAGTTTATCATCATCAAATACCTCTTGGGAAAATTCACTAAAATTTATTATATCATTTTGCTCCATTATAAGCTCGACTCTTCTTTGTATAGAGCTTTTATCATAGTTTCTAAAGTCATAGCCATATATTAAATAAAGCTTATCTATAAAACTATTTAACTCGTCCTCATATATATGGTTTGATGAGATAAGGGAGTTTATATATGATTTTATCTGATTAAGATTAAATATTTTTGTGTAATTTTGTGTATCTATTGCATTTATAAGCATATCTTTTGCATCGCATTCACTTGGGTCTTCTATGATTATACGGCTGTTGTAATTTTTTAGCTCTTGCAAAGAATCACTCCCATCTTTTCCATATCCGCATACCAAAACAGCCACTAAGCCATCTTGATACTCATAAGCCAAAGATTTAAAAGCTACATCTATAGATGGTCTTGAAAATGTAACTTTTGCATTTTTGTTTAGATAAATATAACCATCGCTTACTACTAAATGATTATCAGGAGTTACTGTATAGATATGGTTTTTTTCTATTTTCATATTGTGTTTAGCTTCTAAAACTGTATAGTTAGTGATAGCTTGTAGTATCTGGGACATCATAGTTTTATGCTTAGGTGTGATATGAACAACTACAAAGATAGAGAGATCACTATATGGTAAAGTTTCTATTATCTCTTTTATCTTTTTTAAACCTCCTGCGCTTCCTCCAAAAACTAAAGCCTCTATCGGTTTTCCTGTATTTAAGCTATTTTCATTCTGTTTAAAGTTATTTTTATACTCATTTTTGATACCAAACTTAGAGAGATAAAGCCATAGAGATCTTTGAGTTGTTACTATTTTTATCTTTTGTCTATTTTTATATAACTCTTTTATTATAAGAGTTGGTATCATTCTAATATCTATAAATATTATCTCTAATAGCTGAGCATCTTTTTGAGATATGACAATCTCATTATATAAAAGATTTATATCTTTTTTTGCATCTAAAGCATCATCAACTAATATTTTTTTAATACTCTTAACTGTGGAGATATGAATCATTTTTTATCAATCCAACTTTTCATAATATTTATTAAGATATCCATCTTTATAGGTTTTGTAGTATAGTCATTAAACCCTGCGTCCAAAGCTATTTGTCTATCTTCACCCATAGCTTTTGCTGTTAAAGCTATCACTGGTATATCTTTTGTTTTTTCATTTGATTTTATATTTCTTATTGTTTCATATCCGTCCATAACAGGCATCATAATATCCATAAGGATAATATCTATATCAGTATTTTTATTGAGTGTATCTAAAGCTTCTTGACCGTTGCTTGCTGTGATTACGCTCATCCCTCTTGCATTTAAAGTTTCTGTTAGAACATATACATTTCTTATGTCATCATCTGCAACTAATACTTTTATATTATCTAAAGGTATATCATCTAAATCTATATTTTCAACTTTGGTACTTTTTTTAACTCTATGCATAAAAATATCAATTTCATTTAAAAGCTTTTTTTGTGATGCTGCTGTTTTTATGACAATAGAATCAGCATATCTTTTTAATTTTTGCTCCTCTTGTATCGTTAAATCTTTTCCTGTATATATTATGGTTGGTATATTTAGATTATTTTTCTTTATATATTCACACACCTCATACCCTGTACCACCCTTTAGTGTAAGATCTACTACCACACTATCATAATCTCCATGGTTTAGCTCCTCTATGGCCTCTTTTACACTCTCTACACCTTTTGATTTTATTGCGTCATTTCCTATAAACTCTATTAATGCCTCTTGCTGTATTTTATTATCTTCAACGATAAGTAAATCTTTTACTTTTTTATCATTAAAGTTATTTATCTTCTGTATTGCACTGTTTATTTCATTTTCATTTACTGGTTTATGTATATATCCTATTGCACCTTGCTCTTTCGTAAGTTTCTCTTTTTCTTCACCAGATATAACATAGACAGGTATTTTTCTAAATCTCATATTTGTTTTAAACTCTTTTAATAAATCTATTCCATCTATATCAGGAAGTCCAAGATCAAGTAAAATCCCTTTTATGTTATACTTTTTTACTAAGCTTAATCCATCTTCTCCACTTAAAGCTACAAGTGCTAGATCACCAGATTTATTTATCTGATCTCTTAAGATTGTTGCAAAATCTTTATCATCTTCAATAATTAAAAAAACTTTTTTATCTTGAGTCAGTTTATCTCTATCGTCATCTATTTTGCATATCTCTTTTTTCTCTTTTTGTGGTTTTAAAGAGATTTGTTTGCCTATATTTTGTTTTGTTTGTATTGTAGTGGTCAATATATCATGCGTATCCTCATCAAGATTTGGTATAATTATGCTAAATACACTCCCTTTCCCAACTACTGATGTTAAAGTTACCTTCCCTTTCATAAGTTTTGCTAACTCTTTACTTATAGATAATCCAAGTCCAGTTCCACCATACTCTCTACTTGTACCACCTTGTGCTTGTTGAAATGCCTCAAATATGCTATCAACTCTATCTTGAGGTATCCCTATGCCTGTATCTACTACAGATATTTTTATATGATTGTTTGGTGCATCTTCTACTTTTAGAGTGATGCTACCTTGTTTTGTAAACTTTAGGGCATTTGATATGAGATTTCTAATCACTTGAGATAATCTATCTTTATCATTACTTATAACTTTTTGATACTCATCTATAGTGATAAATTTAAGATTTCTAGCATCTGCACTATGCTCAAAATTTATTTGAAACTCTTCACACAGATCACTTGAACTAAATTTATCAACTATTAGCTCCATCTTTCCTGCTTCTACTTTTGAAAGATCAAGTATATCATTTATAAGTCTTAAAAGTTCATTTCCACTACTATTTATAATAGTGGCTTTTTTTATCTCATCTGTATCCAGATGCTTTGTTCTGTTTTCTTTTAGCATTTCAGAGAGAAGAATGATAGAGTTTAGAGGAGTTCTAAGCTCATGTGACATATTTGCTAAAAAATCTGTCTTATATTGGTTAGATTGTTTTAAATCTTCATTTTTTTTATCCAATTCTTTTTGAGCTATTGTCATAATATTATTTTTCTCTTGTAAAAGATTTTGCTGCTCCTCCAATTGTACATTTGTCTCTTCTATCTTTTGTTGTTGTTCTTCCATCCGTGCATTAGCTTTTTGCACCTCTTCATTTTTGATTTTAGTCTCTCGAAGTAATTCTTTCACTTTCTCATTTTGTATTGCAGAGTACATGGTTGTTGCTATAATACCA
>JAMOPZ010000448.1 GCA_027064245.1 Campylobacterales bacterium | reverse complement strand
ACTTCTTCTTTTTTTCTTTTTATCTCTTTTTTTCCACTCTTTTTCAAACTTTTTTCTTTTTAAAAAAGATAAGTTTTCTATAAAAAGATGTCCCGTTAAATGCTCGATCTCATGTTGCCATGCAACTGCTAAAAAACCTTCACACTGCATAGTTTGTTTTTCACCATATCTATTATAAAACTCTACAATAACACTATTTGCTCTTTTTATCTCACCATGATATTCAGGAACACTTAAGCAACCTTCGTTAAATATAAGTTCCCCGTCTTTATGAGTAATCGTAGGGTTTATAGCTTCTATTAAATTTTCAAGCAATTGTTTTCCATTGTTTTCATCTAACTCATCCTCTACAGGAAGATTTATAATTAAAACATTTAGATCAATACCTATTTGAATAGCAGCAAGACCAACACCCTCTTTTGCCATCATTGTTTCGTTCATATCATCTAAAAGAGTATGAAGCTCTTTATCAAACTTCTCTACATCTTTTGATTTTTTTCGTAAAATTGGATTTGGATATACTAAAATTTCTCTTATCATATTTTTTTACTTCTATTCGTGTTTTGTTATAACTTTATCTATAAGACCATATTCGCAAGCTTCTGCAGCACTCATAAAATTATCTCTTTCTGTATCTGCTTCAACTTTTTCAAAAGGTTGACCTGTATGCTCTGATAAAAGAGTATTTAATGAATCTTTTAATCTTTGTATCTCTTGTGCTTGAATTTGAATATCTGTAGATTGACCTTGGGCACCACCACTTGGTTGATGTATCATAATTCTAGCATTTGGCAAAGCAAATCTTTTACCTTTTGTTCCAGCACTTAATAAAAAAGCACCCATAGAAGCAGCTTGACCTACACATATAGTACAAACATCTGGTTTAATATAATTCATAGTATCATACATACTCATACCAGCAGTTACTACTCCACCTGGAGAATTTATATAAAAATATATATCTTTTTCAGGATCATCAGCTTCTAAAAATAAAAGTTGAGCTACAATAGAAGAAGCAACTGCATCATTTACCTCTCCACTTAACATAACAATCCTATCTTTTAGAAGACGAGAGTAAATATCGTAACTTCTCTCTCCTCTTCCTGTTTGTTCAACTACAACTGGAACATATGACATTATTTTGAAGCCTTTTCATCTAAAAGTTTAGATATAACTTTTTGTTCTATCATAGACATTTTAATAGCTGGTAAATACCCTGCTTCTTCGTATTGTTTTATTAATGCTTGTCCATCTTGACCCATCATCATAGCTTCATAGTATAAAGTTTGAGTAACCTCTTGATCTGTTACTTCAACACCTTCTGCTTTAGCTAATGCATCAATAATAAATGTAGCTTTTACACTATTTATAGCTTCTGGTGTTACTTCATCTGTAAGTTCTTGTAATTTTTCTTTATTTTCTTGAAGCTCTTTTATCTCTTCTTCATTCATCTGTCTTGCTTTGTTATTTAATGCATTACCTATTTCTTGTTCTAAAATAGAAGAAGGAACTGCAAAGTCAAGTTTTTCAACTAATGTTTCAAGATATGCAGGTTGTAACTCTTGAGTATATACTTTATTTCTTTTTTCTGTTTCAATTTGCTCTGCTACTTTTTCTCTTAAAACTTCAACAGTTGCATTTTCTTCTTGAGGAAGCATCTTTTTTGCAAATTCATCATCAATCTCTGGTAATACTTTTTCTTGAATTTCATGTAATTTTACTTTAAATACAACATCAGCTCCTGCTAAATCTGCAGCTTGATATTCTGCTGGAAAAGTTACATTTATCTCTTTTTCTTCATCATACTCCATACCAATTACTTGATCCTCAAATCCAGGGATAAATGAGTTAGATCCAACCTCTAGTGTATGTTTCTCTGCCTTTCCACCATCAAATGCTACACCATCTTTAAAACCTTCAAAATCTATAACTGCATGATCTCCAGATTTTACTTTTCTTTTTCTTTTGATTTTTTCTAAAGTTGCACCTTGAGATGCTAATTGTTTAATTCTTTCATCAATCTCTTCTTTAGTTACTTCAATTGCTGGAATCTCTGGTAAAAGCTCTTTATAATCACCTAGATCAACAGTTGGTTGAAAAGATAATTTTATTACAACTTCAATATCACCATTTTCTTGTTTATCAAATTTAACAACCGCAGGTTCCCCTACTAATTTATTATTTTCAACACCTAAATCTTTTAGTGCTGCATCTAAAATATCTCTTATTGCTTCACCTTCGGCATCTTGAGTGATTTTATCTCCATATCTTTGTTTTACAATAGCTACAGGTACTTTACCTTTTCTAAACCCTTGTATATCCATAGTTTTAGATGCTTGTTTTGCTATCTTATCTATATTTGCTTTTATAACATCACTTTTAACTGTTGCAGTTACTACTGCATTTGCTTCATTCTCTTTTGTTGTTTTAAATTCCATTTATATGAACTCCAATTTTAAAATTTTCTGGCAATTTTATCTAAAAATTGCTTAGAGTCAAATTATCTAAGATATATCTTTCTAATTCAGATGTTCTTATCTCATCTTGTATCGCTTTTGAATATATCTTAGCTACCTCTTTACTATATTCTTTATAAGGAAAATGTGGAAAATGTATTTTCCATACTTGTTTTATACGAAATTCACTTATTCTATCTGCAATATTTTGCTTAAATATCGAAAATAATCCAAATAAAAACGATGTAAAAATAATAGCCAATACTATAGCTATATGACAATCTAAACTTTTAATCATATCGTGAAATATTATAGCCATAGGTATAATTATAATATGAATAAAAATAAAAAAAACAAGATATGCCCTTGCAAGTCTAATACGAAAGCCTAACTTACTTCCATCTAGTTTCATACCCTCTTGAAATAATAAATTTGCTTGTAAAAGCCTATCTAACTTTACAGGTTGACTAGATATATTGTATATAAAAAGAAGTATATCTTCTGTAATTTTATGAAAATTTATCATTGTTTTATCCTTTACCATTGTATTTTTTATCTGTATCATAATCTTTTATTAATTTATATGTAGCATGTAAAGTAGCCACAGTCATAGTAGAACTTCCAAATCTTCCCTCCATAAGAATACAAGGAATATCAAAATATTCACAAAATCTTTTTCCATAATCTTTAGACTCTACAACATTTACAAATCCCACAGGAAAAAGTATAAAAGCTACTTTTGTCAAATCTACATCTTCTTTAAGTAAAGTATTAATTGCAGCATATATAAATGTAGGTGCATTTCCACAAGCAAATATCATAGGTGCATCTTTATGTATTTTTATAGCTTCTACTACTGCTGCATAACTTCTTGTTGTTTTATTTTTTTTAGCCTCTTCAAATGTAAAAGGCTCATTTATATAACACACCACATCATTTTTGTAAGTATCAAGATAAAATTGACTAAGTCCTACTTTTATCATATTTACATCTACTATAATTTTAGCTTTAGATAAAAGTAATTTCTGTAACCTAGGAATTGCATTTTTTGTAAAATATATATTTTCTAAAACTTGTTCAAAACAAGTAGATGTATGAATAAGTCTACTTATTACCTCTAGCTCTTCATAATTAAATTCTTTAGATTTTGGATAAGTTTTTAACTCTTGCTCTATCATTTGAAATGATTTTACAGATATACTAGCTCCTATATTAATAGGTGGTTCTTCTTGAATAAATTTCATCTTTTAATTAACTCTTTGTATTTTTTTTACAATATTATCACAACAACATTAAAATATCAAGTAAAATTATTGTATTTTTAGCAAAACTACATTATAATTAGATATGTTTGATAAAGAATTTTTAAAAACCCTAGTTATAATGTATGTTGAGGATGATGAAAGTATCAGAAGTTCTCTAAGTGGTATCTTGAAAAAGATTTTTGGTGAAGTTATTATCTGTAATGATGGTAATGATGGTGTAAATCAGTTCAAATATTATACTTTGGAGAGAAAAACAAGAATTGATACTATCATTAGTGATATTAATATGCCAAATCTTAATGGTATCGAAATGGTAAAAGAGATAAGGAAATTAGACGAAGAGGTTCCTATTATTTTTACTACAGCCCATGGTGAGTCAAATTATCTTATGGAAGCTATTAAATTAAAAATATCTTATTATGCTTTAAAACCCATAAACACTACAGAACTTTTACAAAATGTATCAAAATTTTGTACTGCTGAGCATAATAAATTATTAATAAAACAAAAAGAGGCTCAGCTTTCTCAATATATGGATATTATGAACGATATTGCATCTATATTTAAAATTGATACAACAGGAAAAATAACAGAAGCAAATGATCTATTAAGCGACCTATCTGGTTATACCAAAGAGGAACTACTAACTATGAATGTAAGTGATTTACTTCATAATGATGCAGTAGTTACCAAATATGAAGATATAGTAAAACTTATAGGTTCTAATGATGAATATAAAGGTAAAATCAAATTTAAATCAAAATCTAATGAGATTTTTTACTTAAAATCTACTATTATGCAACTTAAAAATGACTCAACTTCTGCTGTTGAAGGTTATATATATATAGGTCTTGACCAAACAAGTGATGAACTTGAAAAACAACAAACAATGCAAAGAGTAAGAAAAAGTATAATAGATCAAAGAACAAAAGAGAGTCAATTAAGTAATAGAATTAAAGAGTTAGAAGCCCAACTAGCAAATCAACCAAAGGCAGCTGTAAGTGGTAAAGATACTGAATTCATTATGGCAACATTAAATAAAGAGAAACAAAAAGTAGCTACTTTAAATGCTCAAATTGCACATTATGAAAAAGAGATAGCTAATATTACAAAACAAAAAGAATTAGTAGTAACAGATGAAAGAAATAAAAAGTCGGAGTTAATGTTAAAATTAAAAGAGCTTACAAAAGAAAATGGTCAACTTCAATCAAAAGTTATTGAATTACAAGCATATATAACAAAAATGGAAGAGAAACAACGAGGTAAAACAGTAGGATGACATTTGTAGAATTTAAAAAACTTCTTTTAGATGCAGATATTACATTACCAAAATTTGCTGCACTTATAAAAGTAAGTGATAAAAATATACAATCATATAAAAAAAAAGAGGAAGTTCCAAATACCTTAGCTGTAATTGCAAAATCTTTTGCAATTATGTATAAAAAAGATATAGATTACAGATCTCATATAAAAGAATTAAATTTAAAAAAGAAAAATAAATTAAATGGTGGTTTTTCTAAAAAAAGTACAAAATAAAATAGTTATATAATATAACTATTTGATATATTTTGGTGTATTTACCTATAAAAAGGTATCAATTTTTTAATATTGACATTATGCAATACTAGCTATAATTTTGTTAATTTAAATATAAAAAGGTGACTTTAATGGATATAAAGACAATAAAATCAATGGAAAAAGCAACTGCTCAAAGTCAAAATGGTTTAACAAAATTTGTATTAGCATTTTCTTTTATTATAGCAGTTTATATTTGGATAACTTTTTTTCATCAAAGTGTTCAAAATGATACTTTTTTAATCATAGGTGCAGTATTTGGTGCATATATGGCTATGAATATAGGTGCAAATGATGTAGCAAACAATGTAGGACCTGCAGTAGGATCTCAAGCATTAACAATGATGGGTGCTATTATAATAGCTGCAATATTTGAAGCAAGTGGTGCATTTATAGCAGGTGGAGATGTAGTTAAAACTATAAAAAAAGGGATTATTGATCCTGCAATGATAAATGATCCTCAAATATTTATTTGGGCTATGACAGCCGCATTACTAAGTGCTGCTATATGGTTAAATTTAGCTACAAGTATAGGAGCTCCTGTATCTACAACTCACTCAATAGTAGGGGGAGTAATGGGTGCAGGAGTTGCCGCAGCTGGTTTTTCTATAGTATCTTGGGGTACTATGGGAAAAATTGCAGCTTCTTGGGTAATATCTCCTATTTTAGGAGGTGTAATAGCTGCATCATTTTTATACTATATAAAGAAAAATATCTTTTTTAAAGAAAATATGCTTCAAAATGCAATAAAAGTTGTTCCTATTTTAATAGCTATAATGACTTGGGCATTTTCAACTTATATTATAATAAAAGGTATAAAACATCTTA
>JAMOPZ010000447.1 GCA_027064245.1 Campylobacterales bacterium | reverse complement strand
ACTCTATATACAAAATAGAGTTGATATAAATTTAGAAAATATACAAAAACATAATATCTTTTATGAATATGTTTTACATGTATTTAAAAAAGGTAAATTCGATAAAGATTTTAGAGATAATTTAATTTTTTTACTTATAAACAAAGCAAATAGAGACTGTATAGATATAGATGGACAAAATATATATACAAAAGTTGCAACATTAAAAAAATGTAATATAAATCTATTTAAAGCATTAGTAGAAGTAACTAAACATAATTATAAAGCACAAGATAATCTAGGAAGAACAATTATGCACTATTGTGTATTTAATAATAATATAGAGTTATTAAAACTTATATATGGAGTTGAAAGGGATATTCAAAATATATCAGATAATTTTAATATGCTCCCTATTACTTATGCAGCATTGGGTGGAAAAAAAGATATTGTAAAATTTTTTATACATAAAGGTGGACATATAACTACAAATAAAACAATTCCACTAAAAGTAAGAGAAAAATTTTCACCGTTACTTGTAAATATAACTAAACTTTTAGATGAATGTAAAGATCCTGATTGGAAAAGAAAATTAACAATATTAAGAGATCAACTTTTAAAAGATTTTACAGTTAATGAAAGTAAAATAATATAACTATGACTATACTTGTAAGTGCTCTTGAACACTCTGCAAATATACATCTAAAATCTTTAAAACAGTATTTAGATGATGATATAAAATTTGTAGGTATTTTTGATAAAAACTTAGGAGAGCCTATCGTAGATCTACAAAATTTAGCTATAATGGGCTTTGTAGATGTACTAAAAAAACTATTTTTTTTTATAAAACTAAATAATCAAATGGTAAATTTAGCACAAGATACACATAAAATACTACTTATAGATTCTTCTGGATTTAATCTACCATTAGCTAAAAAAATCAAAAAAAAATATCCCGATAAAGAGATAATTTATTATATCTTACCTCAAGCTTGGGCATGGAAGAAAAAAAGAATACCTATACTAGAAAATACTATTGATAAACTAGCTTCAATCTTACCTTTTGAAAAAAATTATTATAGTAAAAATGCAAATATAACTTATATGGGACATCCACTTTTAGACCAAATAAAAATTTTTAAAACTTCGATAAATAAAGATATAAAAAAAATAGCCTTTATGCCAGGAAGTAGAAAAGGTGAGATAACAAAACTTATACCTATATATAAAGAGCTTTTAAAATCTTTGCCAGGTATAGAACCTATTTTAATAATACCAAAATATTTTACTAAAAATGAGATAAAAAATCTTTATGGTGATATATCTACTTTTACAATTACAAATGATACATACTCTACTTTGGTTGATGTTGATTTTGCATTTATTTGTAGTGGTACAGCTACTTTAGAAGCTTCACTTATAGGGGTTCCTTTTATATTAACTTATATAGCTAAACCACTTGACTATTTTATAGTTAAAAAATTTGTAAAACTAAAATATATAGGACTTGCTAATATTATGTTTGAGAAATACAATGGTACAACTTTGCATCCGGAACTTGTACAAGATGAAGTAACTATAAAAAATCTATTAAATTTATATAAAAATTATAATAGAGAAAATTTTTTTAACAAATCACAAGAGTTAAAAAACTATCTACAACATGGAAGTAGTAAAAATATTGCTAAACTTATTATGGAGTAAAAATGTGCGGTATTTTAGGGATAAATAGATC
The DNA here is from genome assembly GCA_027064245.1 of Campylobacterales bacterium. Taxonomy (GTDB): domain Bacteria; phylum Campylobacterota; class Campylobacteria; order Campylobacterales; family Arcobacteraceae; genus JAIOSF01. The sequence goes on along the minus strand of JAMOPZ010000447.1, from coordinate 4,577 downwards.
AAAAATAGATAATTTTTCTAATGCTTTAGATATACTTAAAAATAGAGGTCCCAATAACTATACTATAAAAAAATACAATACTACAATATTAGGTCATACTAGACTTAGCATAATAGATCTAAAAGATGAAGCAAATCAACCTATGGAGTTTGATAATATCTCTATAGTATTTAATGGTGAGATATATAACTATAAAGAGCTGATAATTGATCATAATTTAAACTGTACTACAAAAAGTGATACAGAAGTAATAATCAGACTTTATCAAAAATATGATATAAAATTTTTAAACTTTTTAAATGGAGCATTTGCTTTTACAATATATGATATTAAAAAAGATAAATTTTTTTGTGCAAGAGATAGATATGGTAAAAAACCATTTTTTTACTATTTTCAAAATAATAAATTTATATTTGCAAGTATGATAAAACCTATTATAAAATTATTAGGATTTACACCAAATCTAAATAAGGTAGCATTATCTCAGTATCTACAATATTTTACTCCACTAGAACCAAATACTTTTTATAAAGATATATTAAAATTACCAAAAGCTTCGTATCTAATATTAGAAAATAACAAAATACATATAAAAAAATATTATAAAATCAATACATATACAGCTATAAAAGAGGAACAAAAAGCATTAAACAATATAGAAGAACTACTTTTTAGCAGTATAGAAAAAAGAATAAATTGTGATGTAAAAGTAGGAACTCTTTTAAGTGGAGGTATAGATAGTAGTTTAATAAGCTCAATATACTCAAAAATATCTAATCAGAAAATAGATACATTTAGCATAGGATATAAAACATATAAAAAATATAGCGAACTTCCTTTTGCTAAAATTGTAGCAAATAGTATAAACTCAAATCATACAGCAATAGAGTTAGAAAAAAAAGATTTTATAAACTCTTTAGAAGATGTTTTTGAAGCACTTGAAGAACCACATGCAGATCCAGCATCTATTGCCTTATATCATCTAAGTAAAACCATAAAACAAGCTGGTATAAAAACAGTTTTAAGTGGAGAGGGTAGCGATGAGCTTTTTTTAGGATATGATAATTATGCTAAATTTTTAAACTATTATAACTTTAAAAATACCCTAAGTCAAAATCAAACTAATTTTTTAGATAATATTATAGGGGCTTTACAAACTAATACTAAAGAGAGTGAATACTTACGAAGAGTGGTAAAAAATGAAACTATTTATAATAGCTTTGGTGAGATCTATACATCTGCACAAAGAAAAAAGCTTTTAAAAAAAACAGCTACATTTAAAAGTGAAAAACAAAAAAAAGATCCTATATGTTGGATGAGTTATATTGATCTTAATATTTGGCTAGGGGAAGCCTTACTTAGTAAAGTAGATAAAATAACTATGGCAAATAGCGTAGAAACTAGAACCCCTTTTTTAGATTATAGGTTAGTTGATACAGTTTTTTCAATACAAAGTGATCTAAAAACAGGAGATACAAACAAATATCTACTTAAGAAAATAGCATCAAAATATATCCCTAAAGAGATTATAGATCGACCAAAAAAAGGATTTAATACTCCATTTAATGAATGGCTTTTTGAAGAATATGGCTCAAAACTACTTGAAGATATACTAAAAGTAAATAAACAAACCGATCTATTTCATGAAAAATATATACTTTTTTTGTACAATGAAGCAAAACAAAATAGATTTAAACAACATTTTTATGCACTATGGCATTTTTGTAACTGGTATATAAAAATATCTTCAATAATGCAAAAGATATTTTAAGAGAACAAAACAAAAAAGATAAATGGATAAAAATAGTCAAAATGGAGCTATTTTTAAAATAGAATTACCCTTAAGAAATATCAAATTATAAAATATCAAAAAGATACCTTAATAGAAAAAGATCAAAGTTCCAAAAATAGATATAGATATAGTAAAAGAATTAAGAAAATAATGAGTATAATTCATACAAAACTACACAAGGGTATGTAATGTCAGCTATTAAGAGAGTAGAAGAAGCAATAAATGAGATCAAAAAAGGCAATATGGTAATAATGCTTGATGATGAAGATAGAGAAAATGAGGGAGATTTAGTTTATGCAGCAGCACTAAGTGATGATAAAAAAGTAAATTTCATGGCAAAATATGCAAGAGGACTAATATGTGTTGCAGTAACAAACAATACTGCAAATAGGTTAGATCTAAACCCTATGGTCTCTAGCAATACTTCATCATATGAAACAGCATTTACAGTATCTGTAGATGCCACTACAGCAGCAACAGGAATAAGTGCACAAGAGCGAGATGATACAATAAGACTTTTAGCTAGTCCTATTAGTAAAACTACAGATCTTGTACGACCTGGACATATTTTTCCTCTTATAGCAAAAGCAGGTGGAGTTCTTGAGCGTACAGGACATACAGAAGGTAGTATTGATCTTTGTAAATTAGCAGGTTTAGCAGGTGAGTCTGTAATATGTGAAATTATGAAAGATGATGGCACTATGGCAAGAAGAGATGATCTTGATATTTTTGCAAAAAAGCACAATATGAAACAAGTTTATATCTCAGATCTTGTAGAGTATAGAATGGCAAATGAATCATTAGTAAAAGAGATATCTAGCGAACCTTTTGTATTTTTTAATAATAATGTTATAAAAAAAGAGTTTACAGATCATTTAGATCATAAACATACCATTATACAATTTGGTAATATATCAAAAACAAGTTGTGTAAAATTTCACAATATTAGTTTAGATATTGATCTATTTTTAGATGATAAAAAATTAAACTCATTATTACAATCTATACAATATCTAAAAGAGCAAGGTGGATTGCTAATCTTTTTAAACAATACATCAAATAGTAAAGACAGTATAAAAGATTATGGTATAGGTGCTCAAATATTAAATATCTTAGGTGTAAAAGATATAAAACTTTTATCAAGTAGTAAAAAACACTCTTTTATTGGTCTAAATGGCTTTGGATTAAAGATAATAGATGAGATATTAATAAAACTATAATATAATTCAGTTATAATATCAACTAATAAAAATAATAAGTAGGAGTTTTATTTGTTTAAATATATTTTTTTAATCTTGGTTTTTATAACACTATCTTTTAGCAGTGGTTTTTCAAAAAAAGCTACTGTAAAACCTATATTAGTACAAGATGGTATTGCAAAACAATGGTGTCCTGTATGTGGTATGAGTATAAAAATGTTTTATAAAACTTCATATAGTGCTAAACTACACAATGGTACAAAAAGACAATATTGTAGTCTAAGATGTTTAGCTGTAGATATGAAAGAATATGGAATAGATAAAAATAGTATCTATGTTATAGATACTATTACTCAAAAACCTATAAAAGCTAAAGATGCTTTTTATATAGTAAAATCAAGAGTAAGTGGTACCATGAGTAAAGTTTCTAAACTAGCTTTTAGCACAAAAGCAGAGGCATTGAAATTTAAAAAAAGATACAGAGGTAAATTAGTTGATTTTGCTACAGCTTTAGATATGGCAAAAAAATCATTACAAAGTGATACACTTTTTTTAAAAAAGAAAAAAAAGAAAAAAATATATCCTATGGGTGAAAAGATTTTTAAATATAGATGTAAGCAAAATATTGATCTAAGTGATTATCTTGAGATAAATGAACTAAAAGCAGATATAAAATTTCATAAACTATGCAAACATTTAAAAGAGAAACAACTACAAGCTGTAGCTTTGTATCTTTGGGAGATTAAAAGGGTAGATCAATCAGATAATATAGAAGATAAAGTTACAGTAAATAAAAATGAAAAATGTCCTGTATGTGGAATGTTTACTTATAAATATCCAAGATGGGCAGCGCAAATTTTTTACAAACATAATAATCACGAGCATCATTTATCATTTGATGGGGTAAAAGATCTTATGAAATTTTATTTTAATCCTCTAAAATGGGGTAAATATGATGTAACTAGACAAAATATTAGCAAAATATTAGTTACAGATTATTATAGTCAAAAGGGAATTGATGGTACAAAAGCTTACTATGTAGTAGGTAGTGATATATATGGTCCTATGGGAAATGAGTTAATTCCATTTGCAAATATTGAAGATGCAAAAGTTTTTAAAACAGATCACAGAGGAACTAAAATTGTACAGTTTAAAGATATTGTAGAATCTGAGGTATATAAACTTGACTAAAAAAAGTTTTTATCTTTTATATCTTTTTGTTAGTTTAGTTTTTATCTTTTTATCTTTGGTTCTATACCTTTTTATTGTAAAATCAACAACAAACGAACAAATGGTACATAAAAATATCTTTGTTAAAACAATAGGGCTTCCTGATCTTGCAATCTCTACTGAAGCTACTTATATACGACATAGAAGTTTAAGTGATCTTTTTGCAATATATAAAGATGATGGAGATCTAAGAGAATATTTTCCATCATCTTTTGTATATAATCACTCAACCATATTAAACAATACCCCAAGTAGGATACAAAATGTTAAAAAATAAGATAAATCTATATCTCATAACATATGCCATAAATTCAATACTAAGACAAAAAGGGAAAAATAGTTTTATAATAGTAATC
>JAMOPZ010000446.1 GCA_027064245.1 Campylobacterales bacterium | reverse complement strand
TAAAGATGAAGATGACTTAAGTGACTATGCAAAAGATGTAGAGGATTATGAACTAAAATCAGCTATAAAAGTAGTTCATGAATATAAAAATCAAATATTTGAATTTAAAGATATTAGTGATAAGTTTTATAAAGCTTGGGCAAATAGATCTTTAAATCATTTTGATAAAAGATTAAATGAGATACTATTTTTAACAACAGCCCATACATCAAAAGGTTTAGAATGGGATAGTGTAACTATAGCAGATGATTTTACAGATTTTGCAGATCTTATTACAGATTATGGTTGTAATAGTTTAAAAGAGTATAAAAAAGCACTACAGTTACAAGAAAATTATAATCAAGAGATAATTGATGAATTTAATCTTTTTTATGTAGCAATTACTAGGGCAAAAAAAGAGATATTAAAAGATAGTGAAAATTTTCATTATCTTTTAGCAAAAAATATTACTAAAGTAATCAATAGCAGAATAAAAGATTCTAAAAAAGTCTTAGAAGAGTTAAAAAACATAAAACCAACAAAAAAATTAAAAATATCAAAAGTGGAAACAAAAGATAAACAAATTGTACGACAACAAAAAAATATATTGGAGAATAAGCCAAAAAATAGTGGACTAAAATGGAGTCTAGAAGATAAAATAAAAGCAAAATCTTTATATAAAAAAGGTATATCTATAAAAAATATAGCTATACAATTACAAAGAACACCAACAGCTGTATCGGCAGAACTTGTAAAAAATGGTGTGATTATTAAATAAAAGACACCTCTGAATGCTTTTAACTACTCTTTAGAGATTTTTAAGTATAATTAATTTTAAATTCACAAAAGAGGATCATATGAAATTTTCAAGATTATTTATACCAACAACAAAAGAGATGCCGCACGATGCAACTCTTCCATCACACCAATTTTTAATAAGAGGTGGATTTATTGTTCAAGAGGGTGCTGGACTTTATAATTTATTGCCATTAGGAAAAATGGTACAAGATAACATTAGAGCTATTGTAAAAGAGGAGCTAGATAATGCAGGATGCAATGAAGTTCAATTAAGCATGGTAACACCATATAAACTTTGGGAACAAAGCGAACGAAGTGATGCTATGGGTAAAGAGATGTTGAGATTTAAAGATAGACATCAAAATGATTTTGTATTAAGTCCTACGAATGAAGAAGCTATGGTAACACTTGTTAAAAATAGAGCTAAAAGTTATAAAGATTTACCTATAAATTTATATCAAATTAATACAAAATTTAGAGATGAAGCAAGACCTAGATTTGGACTTTTAAGAGGTAGAGAGTTTCTTATGAAAGATGGTTACTCTTTTCATAGTAATACTGAAGATATGATAAGAGAATTTAATCTTATGGAAAATACATACAAAAAGATTTTTACTAGACTTGGTCTTGATTTTAGAGTAGTACAAGCAGACTCTGGTGCTATTGGTGGAGATGGTAGCAAAGAGTTTCATGTATTGGCAAATAGTGGAGAGGATACTATAGTTGTATGTGAAAATTGTGATTATGGAGCAAATATTGAAAAAATATTTGATAATGATGAAGAGATAGATGCATTAAATGAATTAAGCTATGAAGAGTTACAAGAAAAATCTTTAGAACAAAAATGTTCATGTGGAGGAAAATTATACTTTAAAAAAGGTATAGAAGTGGGACATATATTTCAACTAGGAGATAGATATACTTCAGCTTTAAATGCAACTTTTTTAGATGAAAATGGTAAAACAAAGCCATTTATTATGGCTACTTTTGGTATAGGTGTTAGTAGACTTATTGCAGCTGTAATTGAACAAAATTATGATGATAAAGGTTGTATTTGGACAAAAACAACTGCACCATATATGGTAGATATTATTGTATCAAATGCAAAAAAAGATGATGAGTTAAATGCAGGATTAAAAATATACAATGAGCTAAAAGATGCTGGAATAAAAGTTATTATTGATGATAGAAAAAAAGAGAGATTTGGTTTTAAAATGGGTGATTTTGAACTTATAGGTTTCCCTTATGCTATAATTGTTGGTAAAAAACTAAGTGATGGTATAGTAGAATTAGTTGAACGAAAAACAGGAATAAAAAAAGATATTGAGATCTCGAAAATAACTGATATAGTCTCTCAAGTTTTTATGGTTATTTAGTGGTCTCTTTAAGTAGTTTTAGATATAATCACAATTATTTAATTTAAAAAAGAAGGAAAATAGATGAATATTTTATTAGCAAGAAAAGAGCTAGATCAAAAACCTAAAAAAATTAGTTTTGATAAATTAGTTGAAACTCTAACACAAAATGGTGAAGAGATATTTTATTTTGATAGAGAAAACTCTCATAAAGATATGATGAGTATAGTTGATAAATTTGAAGATGCAGGATATTCTGTACATTTTAGAGAAGTAAAATATGGTCTAGCAGATGAAGAATATATTTATGAGTTACATGTACTGTAAGATATTATGAAAAAAGTTTTTATAGAAACACTAGGTTGTGCTATGAATGTCAGAGATACTGAGCATATAATAGCAGAACTAAATAAAAAAAATTCATACGAACCTATTGATACACTAGAGGATGCTGATCTTATTATTATTAATACTTGTTCTGTTAGAGAAAAGCCTGTTGCAAAACTTTTTAGTGAACTAGGGATTTTTAATAAAAAGAAAAAAGATGGTGCTAAAATAGGAGTTTGTGGATGTACTGCATCTCATTTGGGTAAAGATATTATCAAAAGAGCCCCTTATGTAGATTTTGTAGTTGGTGCTAGAAATGTATCAAAGATATCTCAAGCAGTTAATACTCCTAAAATGGTAGCAATAGATATAAACAATGATGATACAACTTTTGAATTTGAGGAGTATAGAAATTCACTTTATAGATGTAGTATTAATATCTCTTTAGGGTGTGATAAAAGCTGTACATATTGTATAGTCCCAGCAACAAGAGGGCAAGAGATTAGTATTCCTCAAGAGATCATTATAAATGAGATAAAAAAAGCAGTGCAAAAAGGTGCAAAAGAGGCATTTTTACTTGGACAAAATGTAAATAACTATGGGACAAATTTTAGTGATGGTAGAGAAAAAACAAATTTTACAAATCTTCTAAAAGAGGTTTCAAAAATAGATGGTATAGAAAGAATTAGATTTACATCACCTCACCCTCTTCATATGGATGATGAGTTTATAGAGGAGTTTGCACAAAATCCAAAAATTTGTAAAGCTATACATGTACCATTACAAAGTGGATCTACAAAAGTTCTTAAAAATATGAAAAGAGGCTATACTAAAGAGTGGTTTTTAAATAGATGTGAAAAGATTAGATCATTGGTTCCAAATGTACGAATATCTACAGATATTATTGTAGGATTTCCAGGGGAGAGTGATGAAGATTTTGCTGATACTTTGGATGTTATAAAAAAAGTAAAATTTGAACAAATTTTTAATTTTAAATACTCACCTAGACCACACACAGCTGCTATTGATATGAAAGATCAAATCAGTAGTGAAGTATCAACTAAACGGCTAAATGATGTAATAGAGTTACATAAGATTCATCAAGATGAAACAATGAATAGTTTTTTAGATCAAACTGTAGATGTATTTTTTGAAGACCTTAAACCAAATGGAGAGATTTTTGGATATACAGATAATTATGCTAGTGTTTTTGTCAAAGGTAGTGAAGAGTTACTAGGAAAAGTATTGCCTGTAAAAATTACAAAAGCATATAGAACATCACTTTTTGGTGAGATATTAGAAACTAAATGAAAAAAAAGATTTTAAAATCTCTTCAAACTACTGTAATACCTTATATTTTACAATTAATTGTAAGATTGATTTATCTTACAAATAAAACTATTTTTCATCATCCCACTGATGATAAAGATAAGACTTTTATAGTATCTATGTGGCATGGAGATCTTCTTATGCAACCATTTAATTATCAAAAATTTAAACCAAATGGTAGTGTAAAAGCTATGATAAGTGAACACAGAGATGGCGAAACTATAAGAAAAACAGTAAAATATTTAGGTATAGGTTCTATAGATGGTAGTAGTACAAGAGGTGGTGTAAAAGCACTTATTTCAGGTATAAAAGAGTTAAGAGGTGGTGGTGATATTGCAATTACCCCTGATGGTCCAAAAGGTCCATTGCACAGTGTGGCAGATGGTATAGTACTCTTAGCACAAAAAACAAAAACACCTATTAGAACACTTAGTTGTATACCTACAAAATATTGGCAGTTTAAATCTTGGGATAAGTTTACAATACCTAAACCTTTTGGAACAATAGATTTTTATATTAGTGAAGCATTTTATTTAGATGATTTATCTACAGAAGATGCAAAAAAACTTATATTAGATAAAATGGAAAAAAACCAATTAAATACAATTAAATAAGAATAGTTGTAGCTAAAATTAGCTAAAATTACCAAAAATTTTATTAAGGATTTATAAATTGACTGAACTTTGTTATTATGAGATACTACAAGTTGAAAGAAGTGCAGATAAAAGTACTATAAAAAAAGCATATAGAAAAATGGCCATGAAATATCATCCTGATAAAAATCCAGGAGATAAAAAAGCAGAAGAGAATTTCAAAGCTGTAAATGAAGCTTATCAAGTATTAAGCGATGATGAAAAAAGAGCTATTTATGATCGTTATGGAAAAGAGGGACTAGAGGGTCACGGTGGAGGATCAAGAGGTTTTTCAGGTGGTTTTGATGATTTAGGTTCTATTTTTGAAGAGATGTTTAGTAGTAGTTTTTCAGGTGGTAGATCACGAAGAGAACGAAAAACTTATAGTTATGATCTTGATACTCAAGTAGAGGTTAGACTAGATTTTAATGAAGCTATTTTTGGAACTAAAAAAGAGATAAATTATAAGTATAAAAAAGCTTGTAAATCTTGTAAAGGAACTGGAGCAAAAGGTGGTAAGCTAACAGATTGTCCAACATGTAATGGTCAAGGACAAGTTCATATGAGACAAGGTTTTATGACATTTGCTCAAACATGTCCACATTGTCAAGGTAGTGGAAAAGCAGCAGGAACCAAATGTAAAGATTGTAGTGGAAAAGGTTATGAAGAGGTAAAAGATAGCTTTAAAGTTGATATTCCAGAGGGTGTTGATAATGGAAATCGTATTAGAGTAGGGGGGCGTGGAAATATAGCTCCAAATGGTACACGAGGTGATTTATATATTGTTATCCGAGTAGAAGAGGATAAACATTTTGTACGACATGAAAACAATATTTATCTTGAAATTCCTATTTTCTTTACTCAAATAGCCCTAGGAGATACCATTACAGTACCTGGTCCAAGAGGTGAGCTTGAGCTTAAAATACCACCTGGATCTGCTGATAAAAAACAATTTACTTTTAGAGGTGAAGGTGTAAAAGATGTAAATGGATATGGTAAAGGTGATTTTATAGTACAGATAAAAATCCAATATCCAAAAAGTTTAAATACTGAACAAAAAGATCTATTAGAAAAACTTCAACATAGTTTTGGTATAGAGTCAAAGCCTCATGAAGATATGTTTAGTGGTATTTTTGATACTGTAAAAAGTTGGTTTAAATAATATGACTATACAATCATCTCCTATGGGAGATTATCAAACAAATTGTTATATTATAACTATTAATAATTATGATATCATTATAGATCCAGGTATGAATGCTACATCATGGGTTTTAAAAAATATAAAAAATCCAATAGCTATACTTAATACCCATGGGCATTTTGATCATGTATGGAGTAATCAAGAGTTAAAAGAGAAATTAAATATACCTATTTATTGTCCAAAAGATGATTGTTTTATGTTAAGTGATGATCCTTTTTCTCAAGGAACTCCTAAGAGTCAAGCAGATATAAAAGTAGACCATGATGCAAAGATAGATCTAAATGGTATTAAGATTATATTTCACTATTTTCCTGGACATACACCTGGATGTAGTGCAATATCTATACAAGATTCTCTTTTTAGTGGTGATTTTATTTTTAAAGGTTCTATTGGTAGGGTTGATTTTCCATATTCAAATCCATCTGATATGAAAAAAAGTATAAATAAAGTTTTAAAATGGAAAAATAATTTTACTATTTATCCAGGACATGGAACATCAACAACTTTAAAAAAAGAGTTAAACTCTTTAAAATCTTGGTTAAACTATATTTGATAATAGCTACTTTATTATTAATATTAAAAGAAGTCTAATTATAACTTTAAATTAATGTAAGTCTTAAGAATAATTATAGTAAAATATAAAAAAATAATTTATTGGTAAAGTTAATGACAGAGTTAGAAAAAGAAAATCAATCACTAAAAAAATATATAGAAGTATTAAAA